>NZ_JBSFWB010000004.1:0-99387 GCF_053592635.1 Streptomyces sp. NPDC002623
CGGACGGCGACTTCGACAAGACCGAGCAGGCCGTGGTCCGGGAAGCCTGCTTCACCCTCGACCTGCCCCCGCACGAGTTCGACCTCTGACGAGTCCGGCCTTACGGCAGGTCGCCTCTGCCAAGTCGGACGTCTGGCAAGTCAGAAGGGCGCATCGAGGCGCGCCGCATGTGCGGTGCCTCGATGCGCCCTTCTGCTCAGCTCAGCGACGGTCCGTCAGGCCGACGGCGCGGCCCTCCGCGTCCCAGCGGACCTCCAGGACACGGGCCACGGCGGCGCGGTCGAGCGGTCCGAAGACGTGCGGGAACAGCGTGCCCTCGGCGACCCCGGGCGGCGGGGCGGGGTCGGCGGCCTCCCACTCGCACCTCGCGGTGAGCCGCTCCTCGTCGAGGACCAGCGCCAGCAGCGGCCGGGACGTGCTCCGGTAGAACGCGTCGACGACGGCGAGGGTGGTCTCCTCGTCAGGTGAACAGTGGACGAACCCCTCCTGAGCGAGAGAGGCCGGCGCATAGGGCCGGTCGGGGCCGGCGGCATGCGCCGCGTCCCATTCCGCGAGCGTTACGACGTGATAAATCATCATCGGATCATCATCAGGTCGGTCGGCCGTGAGGGTGCCCGCAGGGTTGCCTCCCTGCTCCACGGGCCCCTCCTGCGTTCCTGTGCTACCGTGATAAAAGTGGCAGTTTCGGTTACCAGAGGCTTGTGAGTGCTCTTCGACCATCCGTCGACGAGCACTCTTTTTGTTTCCGGGGCTTTCTGATCCTGCGACGCCGGGTCCGCAAGGTGCGGACACCGGGCACTGCCCCAAGGGAGATTCAATATGGCATCTGGCACCGTGAAGTGGTTCAACGCGGAAAAGGGCTTCGGCTTCATCGAGCAGGAGGGTGGCGGCCCGGACGTCTTCGCCCACTACTCCAACATCGCCACCCAGGGCTTCCGCGAGCTTCAGGAAGGCCAGAAGGTGACCTTCGACGTCACGCAGGGCCAGAAGGGCCCGCAGGCCGAGAACATCGTTCCCGCCTGAACCGCCTGACGTCCACGAGACGCTGAGATCCGCGCGCTTTTCACGCGGATCCCGTGGCCGGGGCCCGTACTCCTGAGTACGGGCCCCGGCTCATGGCTTTTTGCCCTTTCGAGGAAGGTTCCGAATGAACCGCAACAGCTCCGTCCGCTCCCGTTCGGACAGGCGCCAGGGCGCCCCCGCCCGTTCGGCCAAGCCAGGGCGGAGCGGACGCGGGAGTCGTCCCGCCGCGTCCGGCGGTGAATTCGCGCTGCCCGTCACCCTCACCCCTGGGCTGCCGGCCGTCGAGGCGTTCACCGAACTCGACATGCCCAAGCCGCTGCTGGCCGCCCTCGGCGCCGAAGGCGTCACCACCCCCTTCCCCATCCAGGCCGCGACGCTGCCGAACTCGCTGGCCGGCCGGGACGTCCTGGGCCGTGGCCGCACCGGCTCCGGCAAGACCCTCGCCTTCGGCCTCGCCATGCTGGCCCGTACGGCGGGACAGCGCGCCGAACCCCGGCAGCCGCTGGCCCTGGTCCTCGTCCCCACCCGGGAACTGGCCCAGCAGGTCAACGACGCCCTCTCCCCTTACGCCCGCGCGCTGCGGCTGCGGATCGCCACCGTCGTCGGCGGACTGTCGATCGGCCGCCAGGCGAGCGCCCTGCGCGGCGGCGCCGAGGTCGTCGTGGCCACGCCCGGCCGGCTGAAGGACCTCATCGACCGCGGCGACTGCCGACTGGACCGGGTCGAGATCACCGTCCTCGACGAGGCCGACCAGATGGCCGACATGGGCTTCATGCCGCAGGTGACGCAGCTGCTCGACCAGGTGCGTCCCGACGGCCAGCGCATGCTGTTCTCGGCGACCCTGGACCGTAACGTCGACCGGCTGGTGCGCAACTACCTGCACGACCCCGTCGTCCACTCGGTCGACCCGTCCGCGGGCGCGGTCACCACGATGGAGCACCACGTGCTGCATGTGGAGGACGAGGACAAGCAGGCCACGACCACGGAGATCGCCGCCCGCGACGGCCGCGTCATCATGTTCCTGGACACCAAGCACGCGGCGGACCGGCTGGCCAAGAAGCTGCTGGCCGTCGGGGTGCGCGCCGCGTCCCTGCACGGCGGCAAGTCCCAGAACCAGCGCACCCGCACCCTGGCCCAGTTCAAGGACGGCCATGTCACGGTGCTGGTGGCGACCAACGTCGCGGCCCGCGGCATCCACGTCGACAACCTCGACCTCGTCGTCAACGTCGACCCGCCCGCCGACCACAAGGACTATCTGCACCGGGGCGGCCGCACGGCGCGCGCCGGCGAGTCCGGCACGGTCGTCACCCTCGTCCTGCCGAACCAGCGCCGGGAGATGACGCGTCTGATGGCGGACGCCGGCATCACCCCGCAGACCACCCGGGTCCGCTCGGGCGGCGCCGAGCTGAGCCGTATCACCGGTGCGCAGGCCCCGTCGGGAGTGCCCGTGGTCCTGGCCCCGCCGGCCCCCGCCGAGAGCCGTCCCGCACGCGGCGGCTCAGGGCGCGGCGGCGAGCGCAACGGCTCCGCCCCGCGCGCCCGGCGCGGCCGTCCCGCCGCTGCCGCCTCCGGCGCCGGCTCCGGGCAGGGCCGTCGCCGGACCCCCGCCAAGGGCAACGGCACGACCGGCGGCCGCTAGGACAGGCCCTGGGGCCTGTCCGGCCGATCAAGTCGCAGGAAATCGCCGGTGCCGAATCAGCGCCGGTGAGCGGGGTGATGGGGGTCCCCCCGCTCGAGCGCAGTCGAGAGTGGGGGAGCGTGCAGCTGCAAGGCGGAGGAGGGCGTCGACGCGGAGCGTCGGCAACCGACGACAACGCCGCAGATGTGCGTGCCACACCCCGCGTCTGCGGCATGATCGGCCGGACAGGCCCTAGGGCCAAGGCTCACGCGCCGGCGGTCTCCGCCAGCGTGTGGGCCACCAGGGCGTTGGCGTGGCCGTGGCCCAGGCCGTGCTCGGTCTTCAGCCAGGAGACGAGCTCCATGTGCCGGGTCAGCGGCGAGGCGCGGATCAGCGTCTTCCACTCGTCGATCGGGCGGCCGTACTTCTTCTCGATCGACGGGAAGTAACTGGCGGGGCCCTTCACGGGTGCGGTCATCTCGGTTGTCCCCTTTGGTCTCGGCCGTCGGCCGCCTTCGGCCGCCTTCGGTTTCCGATGGCTTCCGTCGGCCTTTCGTCGGCTTCCTTTGACTTCCTCTGACTTCCTTCGGCTTTCTGACCGGCCGAGGGGAGGGAACTGATCGGTCGCAGACGTGATCCGCGTCACCGTCCGGTGACCGCCGCGCACACCCCTCCGTCGACGAGGACGTCGATGCCGTTCAGGAAGCTCGCATCGTCCGACAGGATGAAGGCGGCGACCGCGGCCACCTCCTCGGGACGACCGGTGCGGCCGAGCGGGGTCGCCTCGACCAGCTTGCGCATCGAATCGTGCTCGGCCGCCTCCTGACGGCCCTGCGGGGTGTCGATGACGCCCGGGGCGAGCGAGCACACCCGGCCGCCGACCGGCCCCAGCCGTACCGCCTCCCGGCGGGCGAAGCGGGCCACACCGTGCTTGGCCCACGGGTAGGCGAGCGTGGACTCCTCTAGGGCCGGGCCGATCGCCTCCCGGATCCGGTCGAGGAACCCCGCCCGCAACGGGTCCTCGAGCAGTTCGACGACGTCCGGGTCGGGGTCGACGCCGGCGAGCAGCGGGGCCATCGACGAGAAGTACACGTGCGCCGTCCCGGCGGTGGCCAGCGGGCGCAACGCCTCGGCGAGGAGCGCGGTCCCGATCAGGTCGACCTCGAAGATGCGCCGCCAGTCGGCCATGGTCGGCGAGATGCCGGCGGCGTGGGCGACCGCGCGGAGCGCGCCGAGCTCCTCGACCCGGTCGGCGAGCCGTCCCAGCCCGTCGCGGTCGGTGACGTCGAGGACGAAGGGCTGGGCGACGGCCCGGGCGGTCGAGGCGTTGAGGTCGTCGGCGACCTCCGTCACGCTGTCCTCGTCCAGGTCGACGAGCAGCAGCACGTCCACCATGTCGGCCATCCGCCGCGCGCAGGCCTCCCCCATCCCGCGCCCGGCGCCGGTGACGACGCCGACGGTGCGCGCGCCACGGCCTGCGGGGCTTGCAGTCGTCATGTGGTGCTCCTTGTCTCGGTTCATACAGGTGGGGAAATGCGGGCTCACTGCGTGGACCAGAGCCGCTCCAGGGTCGGCCGGACCGCGCTGCTGACCAGCTCGACCCGGAAGCCGGTCACCTCGCCGGCGCGCAGGAAGGCGAAGAACGGTGTGCCGTCGGGGCCCCTGCGGGTGGCCTCGACCACATAGCCGTTGCATTCGAGGTCGGCCGTGTCGGCGGCCACGTCGTCGGACCAGTAGCCGATGTGGTGGATCCCGGAGCCGGGCGTCGGCTCCCAGAGGGTGCCGGGAAGGGGCCGTACGACCTCGATCCTGGGCGTCGACTTCGAGTACGCGCAGCGGAAGTCGAGGACGGCGACGCCGGTGGGCAGCTCCACCTCGACGGGGCCGCCCATCTCGTCGTGCCACTCCAGGCCGAACGACTGTGAGAGCCGGTCCGTCGTCGCCCTGAGGTCCTCGGCGACGATGCCCACGTGGAACTGGTCCTCGGGCTTCAGCATGGCGTCTCCTCATAAGTCGGCGCGGCCCAGCCAGTAGCCGAAGCCGCGGCGGGTGTGGATGAGTGCGGGGCCCTCCCGGTCCACCTTGTGGCGGAGGCGCGAGACGAGCTTCTCGATGGCCTCGCCCGCGCGGGACTCGCCCCAGACGTGCCGGCTGATCTGTTCCTTCGACAGCACGCACTCCGCGTTGGCCAGCAGATGGCGCAGCAGCCGGTACTCGGCCGGGGTGAGTGCGAGGGGCCGGGGCCCGCGCCGGGCCTGACAGGCGGCGTCGTCCATGACCAGGTCGACGGGACCGACCAGGTCGACGGGACCGACCGGGCCGACCGGACCGACCGGACCGATGCGACCGACCGGGCCGACCACCTCGTCGCCCACGTCCATCACACCCATCGCGCCCATCACGCCCCCCTCGTCGCCGTGTCGCGGCCGGTCCGCGTGCCGCCCGCGCCGTCGGCCGCGCAGCAGCACGGCGACCCGGGCGAGCAGTTCGGCGATCCGGAGCGGCTTGGTGACGTAGTCCTCCTGCTCGGCGGCGAGTTCGGGCACGAGCCGGGGGAGCGCGTCGCAGGTGGCGAGGAAGAGCAGCGGCGGACGGTCGGCGGGGGCGACGCGGCGGCGCCGGGCCGGGTACACGTTCTCGCGCAGGGCGGCGTCCCACACCAGGAGGTCGAACCGCTGTCTGTCGAGCCGGACCATGCCCTCGGCGCCGCTGTCCGCCGTGCCGACCCGGTAGCCGGCCAACTCCAGGGCGGTGCTGACCAGTTCGCTGTCCGCGGGGTCGGCGGCGACGACCAGGACCTGCTGCCCGTCCCCGCGGGGCGGGGACACGGGCCGGGGCAGCAGCGAGGACACAGGCAGGGACACGGGCAGGGACACAGACATGACGGCACCCTTCGTGCGGGACTGCCCCCACGGTAGCAGCTACTTGCCTAAGTTAAGCAAGGTTCCTGCGCGTGGGCGGCGAGGGCGGCGCGGGCGGCGTTCCGTCGTCGCCCCGGCCGAGGAGGTCCCGGCAGACGCCGGTCGCCGCGAGCGCGAGCCCCGCGTACATCAGCAACCGCCCCCACGCCGAGGCGATGAGTTCCTGCGGGTCACCGTCCGGCATCACGCGGCCCCAGACGCAGGTCACCCGGGGCGGGAACGCGTCCACGGAGACGCGCTCGAGGCGGTAGTCGCGCATCGTGTCCATGTACACGCCGTGGCCGGTCGCGGAGGCGCAGACGTCCAGGGGGTGCAGGAACGCGAGGCCGTAGACGGTCGCCGCGCCGTATCCGGCCAGCGCGATCACCGAGCCGAGGATCGTCCAGCGCCGGCCCGGGGACAGCCCGTGGGCCCGCGCCCACAGGTCCAGGACGACGGCGAACGGCGCGAGGACGATCGTCAGGGCCATCGTGCCGAACAACGCGAACACGTCCATCGCCCCGCCTCACCCGCCGTTCGCGGCGTAGAGGGCGTACGGCAGCAGGATCAGCGGGAGGGTCAGCAGCCGCGGCCGGAGCGAGCGGCCCGTGCGCAGGGGGCCCAGGACGTCGAAGAGGAGGAGCAGCAGGGCGACGAGCACGCCGAAGAAGACGAGCATGATCAGGACCATGCCGCTGTCCTCGATCTGGTTGTAGGTGCAGTTGTCCAGGTCACGGACGTCGATGTCGTCGTACCCGCAGTGCCCGTGGTCGATGTACCAGCGCGCGCAGAGCAGGGCGGCGGCCGTCGGGAACCCGATCAGGAAGTGCCCCAGGAACGACGGCAGGCAGCCGCGCAGGGCGCCGAGTGCGGTGCTCATCCGGCCACTGCACCAGCAGGGTGATCATCCGGCTGTGATGGAAGCCATACCTCCGGTCACAGGCCTGTCACACCTGTCGCCGCCCGCGCTCCGCCGGGAACAGCGCGCGGACCTGCCAGCCGTGGCCGGCCGGCACCGGCCCGGTGTGCAGTTCGCCGCCCAGGGCCGTGACCCGCTCCCGCAGGCCGACCAGGCCGAAGCCGCCGCCGTGCGCCTCGGCGGGCAGCTGGGTGCCGCCGCGGCCGTCGTCGACGACGGTGACGTCGAGGCGGTCGCCCTCGCGGCGGAGGCGGACGGTGACCGTGGCGGCGTCGGCGGCGTGCCGCCGCACATTGGTCAGGGCCTCCTGGACGACGCGGAAGGCGGCGGCCTGCACCTCGTGCGGGAGGTCGCCGGGCAGGGCGGGGTCGCGGTGGAGGGTGACGCGCTGGACCGGGCTGCCGAAGCGGTCGGTGAGCTCCGCGATGCCGGCCAGGTCGCCGACCGGCCGCCGCTCCCCCTCCGCCGTGTCCCGCAGCACGCCGACCGTGCGCCGCATGGAGGCGAGGGCCTCGGTGGCGGCGCGCTCGATGCCGGCGAGAACCGGGTCCAGGTCCTGGCCGAGGCCGTCGGGGCCCTCCCGCCGCGCACCGGCCATCATGCGGGCCATCTGCGTCTGCACGAGGATCCCGGTGACATGGTGGGCGACGAAGTCGTGCAGGTCGGCGGCGATCGCGAGGCGCTCCGCGCGCCGCGTCTCGTCGACGGCGACGGTCCGGCGGTAGTCCAGCGACCGCAGGTACGCGGCGAGCCCGGCGACGAGCAGGACGAGCACCAGCCCGACGACGATGTAGGCCAGCCCCTCCCCGTCCCCCGACCACGGCGGCCGGTAGTACCGGGCCGGAGCGGCGAGCAGCGCGCCCGCGTCCAGCACCGCGCACACCAGGAGCCATCGGGGCGGACAGTGCCGTACGGCGATGAAGAGGAGGCAGAGCAGGACCGCGACCTCGCCCGGACCCAAGGACGCGTCGCGGTCCAGCACGACCGCGGTGGCCGTGTTCAGGACGGAGAGCAGTCCGGGCACGGCGGTGCGCAGCTGCGGGGTGAGCCATGCCGGTCGCCGCGCGGCCGGCCACAGCACGGCGGCGAGCCCGGCGCCGAGGACGACCGCCGGACGCCACAGCCCGTAGCCCGTGTCCTGCGCGACCACGAGGTCGAGCACGGACGCGGCGAGCAGCGCACCGACGACGGCGCCCCGTGCGCAACCTCGTAGCCAGCCGGATCTCATGCAGCTCACGGTAGGCGCAGGCACGGCCGACGGTATCGGCCGAATGGTCGAGGAAGCGCGGCGGCTTCGACTGATATGTTCCCGTTCATGCCGCACGGCCGGTGACCGACCACGGTCCGAAGCACCGAGGAGAGCAGCCATGAGGATCCACCGGACCAGCGTCTTCGTCGACGACCAGGAAGCGGCCCTGCGCTTCTACACCGACGTGCTCGGCTTCGTGAAGAAGCACGACGTCCCGCTGGGCGAGGACCGGTGGCTGACCGTGGTCTCGCCGGAGGACCCCGACGGCACCGAACTGCTGCTGGAGCCCTCCCGCCATCCGGTGGTGAAGGCCTACAAGGAGGGGCTCGCCAAGGACGGCATCCCGCTCGCCGCCTTCGCCGTGGCCGATGTGCCCGCGGAGTTCGCCCGGCTGCGCGGACTCGGCGTGCGGTTCACCCAGGAGCCGCTGGAGACGGGCCCGGTCACCATCGCGGTGCTGGACGACACCTGCGGCAACCTGATCCAGATCCTGCAGAGCAGCTGACCACGCCCCCGCCCCTGCGCGCCGGTCGGGCCGGTCGGTCGTCCGGGTCGTCCGGGTCGGGGCGTCCCGGTTCAGTCCTCCCCCAGCGCCCCCCGCAGCTCCGCCCGCCGCCGGATCCCCAGCTTGCGGTAGGTGCTGGTCAGGTGGGTTTCCACGGTGCGGCGGGCCACATGCAGGAGTTCCGCTATCTCCGTGTTGGTACGGCCCGCCGCCGCGAGTTCCGCTATCCGGCGTTCGCTGCCGGTGAGGGACCCGGAGCCGGTGTGGGCGGGGGTGGTGCGGCGGGCCCCGGCCGTGCGCAGGACCTGCTCGGCGTGGGTCAACAGGCGGACGCTGCCCAGCCGTTCGGCGCGTTCGGCGCCCTCGCGCAGATGCTCGCGGCCCCGGCTGCGTTCGCCGGCGTCGATCAACTGGCGGCCGTGTGCGAGGAGCGAGGCCACCAGTTCCGCCTCGGCCGGGGAGTCCCGCAGGACGGCCACCGCCTCCTCGCCCAGCTCCAGCCCCCGTCGCCCGCGGGTCGCCCGGCCCAGGACGCGCAGCGCCCGTCCCTTCGTGCGCGGGGTGTCCCACACCTGGGCCAGCCGGAGTTCCTCCGTCGCCAGGGCCAGCGCCTCCTGCGGGTTGCCCAGCTCCAGCCGGCACTCCGCGGCCGCCGTCCGCCACGGGGTGACGACCGGGCTGAGGACGGCGCGCGCGGACTGCCGGCGGCCGCACTCCAGGAAGTCGTGGAGGGCGCCGGCGACGTCCCCCTCGGTGGAGCGCAGCACGCCCCGTGCGTAGAGGAAGCGGTTGAGTTCCCAGGAGTCGGAAGCGTCGCGCAGGTCGAAGCTGTCGGCGAGGCGTCGGGCCTCCGCTGTGCGGCCCGTCTCGACCAGGGCGAGCAGGGCGTGCGCGTCGACGTTGGCGGGGCCGCAGCCGGTGTGCCGCGCCCGGGCCCCGGGGTGCGCGGCGAGCAGGGTCCCGTAGGCGCCCCGCGCCGCCGCGATGTCCCAGTCGGTGTCCATCAGGGCCTGTTCCATCGGGTGCAGGAGCGCCGGATGCTGGCCGGCCAGGCCGCGCTCCACCAGCCGTTCCGCCTCGTCGAGTTCGTCGGCCCACTGGGCCACCGCCGCGGCCGTGCCCAGCAGGAACGGCTCGGCGAGGGAGTCGGCGGGCTCGGTCAGCAGGGTGCGCATCCGGCGCATCGCCTCCCGGGCCGCGATGTCCCCCGCGGTCGCCGCGTAGCGGACCAGGAGCGCCCGGCCGGACGCGCCCACCAGCTCCGGGGTGCGTTCGGCGGCGTCGGTGAGCCAGCGGTAGGCCTCCCGGCGGACGGCCTGGTCCTGGTCGGAGAGGAGCGCGGACGCGGTCTGCAGGGTGCGGGCCAGGTCGGGGTGGCCGGACAGCCGGGTCTCCAGGCCGCGCAGCGCCTCCACCGCCGTCCGGACCTCGCCGCGGCCGGCGAGCGCGGTGCCCAGCGCGATGGCGGTACGGACCTGGTCGCGGGGCTGGGCCGGCAGGTCGAACGCCTCGGCGAGCCGCGGGATGCCCGCCGGGGCGTCGGTGGAGGCGTACTCCAGGGAGCCGAGCTCGGTGAGGAGACGCTGGCGCAGGTCGTCGGGCAGCGGTTCCTGGAGGGCCCGGCGCAGATAGCGGACGGCGTCGCCCTGGCGGCCGTCCCGGACGGCGACGGTGCCGGCGTCGCGCAGCACGCGCAGCGCCCAGGGCAGGCCGGCGGGCGCGCTGCCCAGCAACTGCCGGGCCACCGCGTCGACATGGTCGCCCCGGCGCAGCATCGCCTGGGCCACCGCCCGGTGCGCGTCCTGGCGGCGGGCGGTGGACCAGCCGCCGAGCACGGCGTCGCGCAGGAGCGGGTGGGCGTAGCGGGGGCGGCCGGCGGGGTCGGGGCGCAGCACTCCGAGCCGTGTCATCGCGGTGAACCAGCCGGAGACCCGGGCGGGGTCGGCGCCGGAGGCCTCGGCGACGAGGGCGGCGAGGCCGTCGACGGTGGCGGGGGCGCCGGGGCTGTCGGAGGTGCCGGGGCTGTCAGGGGTGCCGGGGCTGTCAGGGGCGTCTGCAGTATCTGTGGTGTCGGAACCGTCCGTGATGTGCGTGGTGTCAGGGGCCGGCGGGACTTCGAGGGGGGTTTCCAGGGCGGCGAGCGTCCGGGCCACCTCCGCGGTCGCCGCTCCCGCGCTGTCCAGCCACCAGGACACGGCCGCCGGGTAGGAACCCGGGTACAGCGCGGCGCACGTCCTCGGGACGACCGTCGGCCGTGGGGCGCCGTCGAGGTCGTCGAGGAGGGCGTGCAGAAGCAGCGGGCTGCCGGCGCTTGCGCGCACGCAGTCCGCGGCGGCCCGGTCGGAGGCCTTCGGGAGGGCGGCCCGGACCAGTTCGGCCGAGGCGTCGTCGGTGAGGGGGGCGAGGGTGTGGGTGCGGAGCAGGGACGGGGTGAGGGCGTGGGTGAGACCGGCGGGGCGCGGGGCGATGTCGTACTGACTGCGCTCGGTGGCCACCAGCAGTACCGGTAATCGGTCGATACGGCGGGCCGCCTCCATGAACCAGCGGCGCGAGGCCTCGTCGGCGAGGTGGACGTCGTCCACGGCGACCATGAGCGGCGCCTCGTCCGCGTACGAACGCAGCAGCCGCCACAGCCGTGCCGCGCTGCCGCGGTCCTCGCCGCCGGGGGAGAAGTCGGCGAACTCCGGCACGGGGCCGAGGAGATGGAGGACGGCGGAGAACGGCAGCGCGGTGTCCTCGGGGGAGCAGCGGGCGCGCAGGACGCGCAGGCCGAGGTGGGTCGCGTGGGCGGCGGCGGCCTCCAGGACGGCGGAGCGGCCGGTGCCCGTGGCCCCGCGCAGCAGGACGAGCCGGCCGGCTCCGGCCAGGGCCCGCTCGGCCTCCGCGGCGAGCAGTGCGCTTGCGTCCTCGCGTTCCCGCAACGGTCCGGTCATCCCAGTCTCCTGCTTTCGCGGTCGGGTACGTCGGACATCTGGTCGGGTATGTGCAGGTGGAGGCGGTGCTGTTGAGCACAGGTCCGCGCGGCCGTTGTGGCGAGGCTCACGAAAGCGCGGCGCACACCGATCATTGCGCCTCTGACTTGCAAAGATGTTGGCGAACTGTGGTGCCGGAGGGCTTGCTCTCGTGGTCCGCCTCGTGGTGCTCCACGATTGCGCGAGCCCCAGGAGTCACAGAAGGGTGGACCGTACCCACCCGTCACGGCTTCCCGCCGAGCGGCGGGCCCGTGAACATGGGGGAAACGGTTGCTCAGCACACCTCGGACACCAGAGACCGCCGCCGCAGGCACGGCAGGCGTCACCGCAGTCGGCGCGGCCGCGGCGGGCAGCTCTGCCGCGGGCACTTCTCTCGCCGCCCGGCGACGGGTTCCCGTGGCCGTCCAGGCGCCGGACCCGATCTCCCGCGAGGGCGCGGTCAGCCAGTTGCGCGGGCGTCCGGAGATCGAGGTCCGCGAGGAGCTCTCGGCCGCCGCCGGCACGGTGGCGCTGCTGATCGAGGACACCCTCGACGAAGCGGCGCTGACCCGGCTGCGGCGGATCGTGCGCAGCGAGGGGGCGCAGGCGGTCCTCGTCGTGGGCACGATCCGCGAGACCGAACTGCTGGACGTCATCGAGTGCGGGGTCGGGGCCATCGTCTGGCGTCGCGAGGCGACCGCGCACCGGCTGGTGCAGGCGGTGCTCGCCGCCCACCGTGGCGACGGCGACCTGCCCGCCGACCTGCTCGGCCGGCTGATCAGCCAGGTGGGCACACTGCATCGCGGTGCGGCGGGCAGGCCCGGCGCCCCCTCCCTGGGTCTGACACCGAGGGAGGTGGACGTGCTGCGGCTGGTGGCCGAGGGCCTGGACACCGGAGAGATCGCCAGCAAGCTGTCCTACTCCGAACGAACCGTCAAGAACGTCATGCACGGACTCACGACGCGGTTGCATCTGCGCAACCGGGCGCACGCGGTGGCATATGCCCTCCGGGAAGGCTACATCTGACCGAACGGGCAATCGAAGGAGGACACGCGGGCAGAACACGCTGCCCGTCCACAGGTCCCGCGGTGCGTGCGCAAACCGGCCCGTGACGGGCAGGCTGAGAGGGCGACCGCTGTCGCCGACAACGTGATCGTCAGGCAAATGCAAGGCAATTGAGGAGCACGACGGTGATCCACGAGGTGGACGAGGTCCTCAAAAGCCTGCTCGAAGGCGGCGCACTGGCCGGCTCCGGCATCGAGGTCTCCTTCGAGGCCCCCACCCGCGACTGGGCCGCCCGCCGCAACGCCCCTGTGATCAACACCTACTTGTACGACATCCGCGAGGACGTGTCCCGTCGGCAGCGCGGCCAGATGGCGGTGCGCGACGAACGTGACGTCGTCGTGAAGCGCCGTCAACCCCCGCGCTGGTTCCGGCTGTCGTACCTGGTGACCGCCTGGACGCGGACCCCGCAGGACGAACACCGGCTGCTGTCCGCCGTGCTGGCGACGCTGCTGCCGCGCGAGATGCTCGCGGCCGACGAACTCCCCGGCTCCCTGGGCGCGCTGGGCCTCGCGGTGCCGGTGACCGTGGCCGGCATCCAGACCGAGTCCCGTTCCCTCGCCGAGATCTGGTCCGCCCTGGGCGGCGAGCTCAAGCCCTCCCTGGACATGGTGGTGACGGCGCCCTTCCCGGCGTACCCCGAGTACGACGCCGGGCCGCCGGTCACGGAGGGCGCGGCGGTCCGGCTGCGCGGTATCGACGGCGACCCGCCGGAGACGGGCGAGCGCGCCCACCGCCCGCACCAGGTGGCCGCGGCCCGCGCCGCCCGCGAGGCCGCGACCCGCCCGCCGGGCAAGCCGTGACCGACACGTACACCGGGCAACCTGCGATCGTCGCCGGGTCGACCGGGCTGCTCACCCGCCTCGCCGCGCTGCGCGAGCGGGTCGCCGCCCTCGTCGACCGGCGCGCCGCCACCGACCCCACGGCCGCCGACCCGCTGCGCGGCCTGTACCTCTCCGAGGACGCGGTACGCCATCTGCTGACCGGCGCGCCACAGCCCCCCGCGGACGGCCTCGCCCCCGCGCTCGACCCGCCCGACGCCCTCACCGCCCTGTGCGCCCGGCTCCGCCTCACCGAGTTCGACGCCGCGATCCTCCTCATCGCCCTCGCGCCCGATCTCGACCGCTCCTTCGAGCCGCTGTACGGCTATCTCAACGACGACGTGAGCCGACGGCGGGCCACGGTGGGGCTGGCCCTCGACCTGTGCGGGGCGCCCGCGCACCTGGCCGCGGCCCGGGCCCGCTTCCATGCCTCGGCGCCCCTGCACGCATACGGCCTGCTGGAGCTGGAGGAGCCCGAACGGCCCTTCCTGTCCCGCCTGTTGCGCGTCCCGGACCGGCTGCTCGCCCATCTCCTCGGCGACGACACCCCGGACGCGGCCCTGCACGGCCTCCTCCATGAACTCCCCCCGCCCCTGCCCGCCGCCGACGACGACTTCGTCGACCGGCTGGCGCACCGGCTGCGGGACGGCGGCCCGCTTACCGTCTATCTGCGCGAGCACCGCGAGGGCGACGGCCTGGCCGCGATCGCCTCGGCGCTCGGCGCCGCCGGCCTCGACGCCCTGCGCTTCACCGGCCCCGACGACCGCGTCCCCGACCTGCTGCGCGAGGCACGCCTGGCCCGCCGGGCGGTGGTCCTGTCCGGTCTGCCGGACAAACCCGGCCGGCTGATCGGCGCGCTGACCGACGCCCCGGACGTCACCGTCCTCCTCACCGACCCGCGCCCCTACGACCCGCACTGGTCCACCCACGACCCGCTGGTCCTGGACGCACCGCGCCGCAGGACGGGCGGGACGGCGGCCTGGGCGGTGGCGCTCGGCGCGGCGGAACCGGGATTCGACCTCGCCACCACCGTCGCCCCCTACCGCCTCGGCGGCGAGCGGATCGCGCGGGCCGCGCACGCCGCCACCGCGCTGGCCGCCTTCGAGGGCGGGCCGCTCACCGCCGACCACGTCCGCCTGGCCGCCCGCCAGCAGTCGGCGTCCGGCCTGGAACGGCACGCACGGCGGATCCGTCCCGACGTCGGCTGGACGGACCTGGTCCTGCCCGACCGCCCGCTGACCCAGCTGCACGAACTCGCCCTGCGGGCCCGGCACCGCGACCGCGTCCTGGGCGACTGGCGGCTGAGCGCGGGCGGCGGCCGCGGCAGAGGAGTGCTCGGCCTGTTCGCAGGCGAGTCCGGCACCGGCAAGACGCTCTCCGCCGAGGTCGTGGCCGCCGAACTCGGCCTGGACCTCTACGTCGTCCAGCTCTCCTCGGTCGTCGACAAGTACGTCGGCGAGACCGAGAAGAACCTGGAGCGGATCTTCACCGAGGCCGACCGCACCGACGCCGTGCTGCTCTTCGACGAGGCCGACGCCGTCTTCGGCAAACGGTCCGAGGTCAAGGACGCGCACGACAAGTACGCCAACATGGAGAGCGCCTACCTGCTCCAGCGCCTGGAGTCCTTCGACGGCATCGCGCTGCTCACCACCAACCTGCGCGCCAACATCGACGAGGCGTTCACCCGGCGCCTGGACCTGGTCGTCGACTTCCCGTTCCCCGACCCCGGCCAACGGCTCGCGCTGTGGCGGCACGGCCTGGCCCACGTCCCGTGCGCCGCCGACATCGACCTCGAGCCGCTGGCCAAGGACTTCGAACTCGCCGGCGGCTCGATCCGCAGCGCGGTCGTCACCGCCGCCTACCTCGCCGCCGGCCGCGACGAGCCGGTGGCCGACGGCGACCTCCTGGAGGGCGCCCGCCGCGAGTACCGCAAGGCGGGCCGCCTGGTCCCGGGCGAGGCCAACTGGTGATGCCCGCGCGTACGGGTCACCGGTCGCCGAGCGAGCCGATCAGCAGGAAGCCGGCGACCCCCGTGAAGACGAGGCCCATCACGACTTCGACGACAAGCCCGAACCCGGTGTCCAGGCCGTAGGCCAGCGCGTGCGTCGCCATGCGCACCGGCATGAAGCTCATGAACATCCAGGCGAACGTGCGGAAGACGAGCATGAAGAAGCCGTCCCACCACCCGAGCAGCAGCCCCCACAGCAGCAGTCCCAGGCCGAAATGAGCCACGTACAGCCGGGTGTTGAGCGTGCCGCCGGACTTCGGCAGGAACCACTGCGAGCCACCCGCCACCTCCACGCCGACGACTTCCCCGTGCCAGAGTCGCAGTGTGACCGGCTTGCCCTTCTCGGCCTTGTCATGGAAACCCGACGACACGTTACGGGCCTCCCGGGAACCGTCGGCCCGCTGCCAGGTGACCTCGTAGTGCGTGGTCGTGTCCGTGTACGTCCCACCGTTCGCGTCGGTGTGCGTCGTGGTCGTGGTGTAGGTGCGCCGCCCGACGACGGAACCCGCCTCGCCGTCGAAGCAGTCACCGGCGTCCCGCTCGCACGCCACGACCCCACGGAACTCCCGGATCTGCCGATACGGATCGGCGGCACCGGAGAGCGCCACCACGAGCACGGCCACCCCCAGCACAACCACCACCCACCGCCCGGCGGAACGCCCGGGCAACGATAAGCGGCGCAACGGCAGACGAAACCAGCGACGAGTCCTCATTCCCACCCCCTGGCGATCACCCGCGCCCACGGGGCGAATCGCTGCCCCCTTGATACCCGCTCACGCTGCACGGTCACCCGGCAACGCCCGAACAGCGCCCCTTTTCGTCACCTTCCGGAAACCGCAAGCGACGTGACGTGACAGGTCAGGCCCGCCGCGCGGCCCCCGTCGGCCAGACGACGTCAACGGGCAGCCCCGCCGCCCGCGCCTCCAGAACCGCGTCCGCCGTGCCTCCGCCCCTGCCGCTCGGAGGCTCCCCGTCCCAGACGGCGAAGAGCCTGTGCGCGCGCTGCAAAAGCACGCGGTTGGCGTCCTCGTACGCCGCCCGGTCCGCCCGCGGATGCGCCAGCACGACTACCTCGTCGGCGACCCCGACCAGCCGGTCGAAGACGACGGCGTGGTCGGGCCCGACCTGCTCCCGCCGGTAGTCCTGGGAGGGGACGACGGCGACAAGACGGCCCCCGAGCTCCAGGACGACCTCCGCGAAGAGCGAGTCGGCGCCCTGAGCGATGCAGGAGACACCCGTCAGCCCGCCGCCCGCATACGGCCGAAGCGCCGCACGCAACGCCTCGCGCACCAGCGGCACACTGGCCTCGGTCAGGTCTAGATGCCCGGTCACGGCTATGGCGATCACGTCACTCCTCGCTGCGGTGGGCCGACAGGCGTCCTGCGCGTCGCCACGTGCCGAACAACTCGCCGCATGGCTGACTTCCGCTTGATCAGCCGGTTCCCTTCGTGGTGTCGACGATCGGGACACCGCGCCCCCACAACTCCTCGGCATGTTCGGCGAAGCGGTCGAACATGCCGCTCTCTGCACGTCGGCGGACATGCATCAGCGGCGAGTCGTGGCCGACGAGCCGAGCCAGATGCGGAGTGACGAGGGCCTGGTCGTCCATGCGGAACACAGAGAGGCTCACGTGGTTCATCGCGTCCTCGGGGGCGCTGTAGCGGGCCTCGATGCCTTCGACGTCGCGCAGCCTGACGAGTTCTTCCAGGCTCATCCTGATGCGGGTGCTCACAGTGAGGGCGACGTCTTCGATCCGTTCGCGCTGGCGCGTCACTTCCCCAGCCGGGTCGCCCAGCAAGAACCGGACCTTGCACCCGCTCCGCGCCTTTCGTCGCAGCACGGAGGGGAAGGCGGGCACCTGAGTCCACAGAAAGTAGTTCGTGTACCCGGCGAAGAGCAGATCCGCGGATGCCTCGGAGATGAGCTCGGACCAGACGGTCGAGGGACACGCAGACCGGTAGGGGTAGGTCTGCACGATCTCCCGGTCGCCACCGGTCTTGAGCCGGTCCCGGACGGCCTTCGGCCACAGCATGTCGGCTTCAACTCCCAGCGCGCGCGACGCATCTTCCCTGTTCCTGGCGTGCGGGATCAACTCGTCGTCGTTGACCCAGCGTTCGACCGTCTTCCCTGAGACACCAACGCGAAGCGCAAGCTGTCGGGGAGACAGTCCGGCGGAATCCATAGCCGATCGTAAGGCTCTGTTCAAGTCTCCCCCAGACGACGTTTGGGCGTTTTCAACGCTAGCGCCCGGAAGTCCCAACTGTCTGCTTTTCGCGCCTGATTCGCCCCAGCCGGGCCATCACGATGAAGGCACAACAGACCCCGGCGACCGCGCGAACGGCCCCGGGGCGTGGCCAACGCCTCTCAGGAGCGTCGACATGTCGAACCGTACAACCCGCCCCCCGGACCGCCCACAGGGCGGCGGCATGACGATCCGGATCTACACCGTGGACCGCCACGGACAGGTCACCGACGACCGTGGTACCCGCGCCGTGCCCCATGAGGCCAGGCCGCTGCCCGCCGTGCAGGACACCAGGTTCCCGCCGTGCGGCTGCCCGAAGTGCCTTCCGGCGGCGGACCGGTGAACGCCCCGAGTCGCGAGAGCGACATGTCGAACGCTCCGTCCCCAGCCGGTTCCCCCCGCCCCGCCATGTGCGCCGCAGCCTCCTGGTTCCTGAGCCGGACGACGCTTCCCCGCCATCAGATCGTGCGGCTCTTCGACGACGACTTCCGGACCTTCCTGGAGCAGTTGATCCCGCAGATCGAGCAACTGGCCGGGACGAGAGCCGAGGACGATCTCCAGGCACTGGTCGCGCTGGCCGGAGTCGACGAGGCCCGCCGTCGGCTCGGTGTCGCCGAGCGGCCGGGGCTGAGCGGTGAGGTGGAACGCGTCCAGCAGCTCGCACGGTCGGTCGTGGCGCTGCGCGGCCACCACGACGCCCTGACCGACACCCTGCCCCACACCCACCCCTGACGGAAGTACGCCACGCCCCGGCGTGAGGGGCCCCACGGCGACCGCAGGGTCAGGGTCGCAACCAGCCAGGACAGCCGCCTCCCTCCCCCATCGACACAAGGAGCCTCCCCCCCCATGACCACACTGCTGGAATCACCCACTCGCCTCACGCCCGCCGGCATTACCTTCCTCGAACTTGAGATCACCCGGGAATGCCAGCTCACGTGTCCGGCCCACTGCTACGCCGAGGCCGGTCCCGGTGCCGGTCACGGCGGCATGACCGGGGACGACTGGCGGCGCGTCATCTCCGATGCCACCGGTATCGGCGTGAAGCAGGTGCAGTTCATCGGCGGTGAGCCGACCCGGCACCCCGAGTTCGCCGATCTCGTACGGCACGCCCTGGCCGAGGGGCTGCGTGTGCAGGTGTTCAGCAATCTGTACCGGGTCCGCGAGCCCTGGTGGGAGCTGTTCGCCCACCCCCGCGTATCCCTGGGCACCTCGTACTACTCGGACGACCCCGACGAACACGACGCCGTCACCAACCGCACCGGCAGCCACGCCAGGACGCGTGCGAACATCGCCGAGGCCATCCGGCGCGGTGTCCCGATCAAGGTGGGCGTCATCCACCTGCGCGACGGCCAGCGCACGGAACAGGCCCGTGTCGAGATGGAGGCGCTCGGTGCCACCCGTACACACGTCGACCGGGTACGCGGTGTGGGTAACGCCGCCCAGGTGCCGCCCTCGGTGACCGAGCTGTGCGGTGCCTGCGGTGACTCCCGCGCGGCCATCGGTCCGGACGGCGAGGTCTGGCCCTGTGTGCTCTCCCGTTTCCTGCATCCGGCCGGCAACGTGCGCCGCGCTCCCCTCGCCCAGATCCTCGGCGGCGACGCATGGGCGGCGCTGCTCTCGGCGATTCCTCGGCGGCGCGGGCGGGCGGGCTGTACCCCCGACGAGGACTCGTGCATGCCGTCGCCGGGTGACATCCCGTCCGTCAACCGCACGGACACTGCCTGCAACCCCGACAAGGACGGCTCCGACTGCGCCCCAGCCGAAACCCCGGCCTGCGCACCCAAGCACTGAGAGGGTGGATGCCATGGACTGGCAGACACACGCCCGTCGGCTGGCGGATGACGCCCTCCGGCCCGAGTCCCGTTGGCACGCGGCCCTCGCCGGCACGCCCCGGCATCTCTTCGTGCCTCGCTGGTGGGGGCACGCGGACGACGGCGGCGGCGGATGGGTCCTGCGGGAGGGCGCCGCCGACCCCGACAGCTGGCTGAAGACGGCCTACACCGACACCACCCTGGTCACGAGGGTCAGCGCGCTCCACGCCGACGAAGTGACCGATGAGCCTGCCGAACACATCGCACAGGGTCGCCCCACCTCGTCGTCCACCCTCCCCACGCTCGTCGTCACGATGTACCGCCACGCCTTCCTCCGGGACGACTCGCGCACGCTGGTCGTCACCGGTTCCGGCTACGGCACCGCCCTGGCGTGCACCCGGCTCGGCGACGAGTACGTGACCAGCGTCGACGTCGATCCGTACCTGGTGCAGAGCGCCGGGCAGCGGCTGGACGCCATCGGCCTGCACCCCGCTCTAGCCGTCTGCGACATCACGGGAGAACTACCCGGGCGCTTCGACCGGATCGTGTCCACTGTCGCGGTCGCTTCCGTTCCCGCGTCGTGGCTGCGCGCGCTGAACCCCGGCGGACGGCTGGTGACGACGCTCGCCGGTACGGGACTGCTCATCACCGCCGACAAGTCCGACGACGGCGGAGCGGTGGGCCGGGTCGAGTGGGATCGCGCCGCGTTCATGGCCGCCCGGCACGCCGCCGACTACCCCCTGCAGCGCGAGGAGATGCTCGCGAGCATCCAAGGCCGAGAAGGGGAGACCGTCACCGTCAGCCCGTTCCCCGTCGTGGACGTCCGCAACGGCTGGGAGCTGTGGAGCACCTTCGCCGTGCACCACCCACGCGTCGAGCACTGGTACGAGGATACCGACGGGCGCCGGACGGCATGGATGGCCCACCCCGACGGATCCTGGGCCCGCGCCACGGGCACCGGCGGCGAGCCCGCCGAAGTCCACCAGGGCGGCCCCCTGCGCCTGTGGGACGAACTGGACCGCATCCGCCGCTGGTGGCTGGCCGACGGCTACCTCAACACCTACGGAGCGAGGGTCACGGTCACTGCGGACGGCGTGACCGCACTCGCCCGTGGTGGGTGGACGGCCACCCTGGGATGACCGTCCCCACGGGCTGGAAGTCGGCTACTTCGCCGTCCACTTCTGGTTCGGGGTGCCCGAGCAGGTCCACAGCTGGAGCTTCGTGCCGTTGGCGGTGCCGTTGTCCTTGGCGTCGATGCACTTGTCGGCCTGGGGGTTGACCAGGTCGCCGGCCTGGCTCAGCACCCACTGCTGGGCGGGGTTGCCGCTGCAGTTGGCGAGCTGGATGACCGCGCCGTCGTCCCGCGAGCCCCAGGCGACGTCCATGCACAGGCCGAGCGAGCGCACCGTGCCGTCGCTCTTGAAGACCCACTTCTGGTTCGCCGACCCGGCGCAGTCCCACAGCTGGAGCGGGGTGCCGTCCTTGCCCTTGCCGTTCTGGGCGTTGGTGACGTCGATGCAGCGCTTCGAGCCGGTGCCGATGATGATGGCGCCGGGCACCGCGACCGGCGGCTTCGTGGTGCTCGTACCGCCCCCGGTGCTGCCCCCGCTCCCGCTGCCGCTGCCGCCGCCACTGCCCGACCCCGAGCCGCCGCCGGAGGCGGAACCGCCGGTGCCATTGTCCTGGGCCGGCGCGGAGGACGTCTGCACGGGCAGCGGGTCGGCGGAGGCGTCCACCCTCGGCGCGGACGGCGCGGAGACGGAGGGGCTGGGCAACGCCGTCGCGCCGGCCGACTCGGCCTTCGGCTGGGCCAGGGACCGCACCGACGGCTTGTACGTCAGCCAGATCATCACGAACGCGATCGCGACGGCGAGCATCAGGCTGAGCGCCGTCGCCAGCCAGCGGGGCAGGAAGCCGCGCTGGACGAACGTGCCGTCCACCGAGAGCGGGATCGCGCCCGAGCGCTGCACGTTCAGCGCGTACGGGCGCTGCTCCTTCGAGCCGAACCAGATGATCTGGCGCGGGCGCAGGGTCGTGTCGACGAACACCGCCCGCCCCGGCTCGATCTGCACGCTGCCGGGGCTGAACTCGTAGCCCAGGTGGTCGCCCATGTCGGCGCCCGCGACGGACGCCGTCACGCGCGTGTTGCCGAGGTTGTCGATGGCGAGGCGCGGGCGGCCCCGGAACCGCCCCTTCACCGTCGGCGGCACCAACTCGGCCCGCACCTCGGTGAACGGCGTGATCGTCAGATTCCCCTCGGGAACCGTCACCGCCTCCGGATGCTCCGTCGGCGTGATGCGCACCGCAAAGGGGTTCGGGCCGGCCGTCGCGTCCGGAGTGCGCGGCGGCGCGAACGTCAGCTCGACCGTCCCCGTCGTGCCCGGGTAGAGGCGGAGCGTCGGCGGCTCCACCGTCGTCCAGGGCGCCACACTCCCCACCGGCTCGAAGCGGTACTCGTCGACGACGTCACCGGTGTTGCGCACCCGCAGCCGTACGGTCGTGCTGCTGCCGGGGTCCACGGTCGCCGCGGCCGGTTCCAGAGAAGTCCACAGAGTCACCTGGCGACGTTACGACGCGGGCCGCGAGGCCGTCAGCAGGCCGTGGGGCACGACCGCTGCCCGAAAGGGACGAGCGGACGTGCCCGTTCACACGGTTTCAGACGTGGATCCGGCGGAGGCTCAGACGTCAGGCCTCAGGCCTCAGACCGTGAAGCGGACGGCTTCGAGTTGGAGGCCCGCCCCCATGACGCTGCCGCCGTAGATCCAGTCAGCCGGCTTGGTGCAGCCGACGCCCAGCCAGCCGCGGTCCTGGACATGCGGGTTCTGGCAGACGGAGCCGTCCGTGACCCCGATGGTGAAGCCCTCCATCGGCGAGACGGCCTCCTTGGTCTGGCCGATGTACATGTCGACCCCGTCGGCCGCGCTCGACCACTTGTCCTTGGTGTACCAGCCCTCGACGACGTGCGCGCCGTTGCCCCTTACTCCGCCGGTTCCCGCGGTGGCGATGTTGAGGGCCTTGATGGGCAGGGTCTTGCCGGTCGTGCCCGCGATCGCCCCGTCGCAGACGGGGTCCTGCCAGCCGTTGTCCGCCACGTAGGCGCGGTAGCAGATGTGCCGTCCGTCGCTGCGCGCCGCCAGTTTCAGCACGGCGTCGGCCGCCGTCTCCTGCTTGGGCTTCACGGGAGCCTCCGACTCGCTCCCGCCACCGTCCCCGCCGCTGCCGCCGCTGCCGCCGGCGGCCGGGGCCTGGCTGCTGGCGGGCGCCTCGACCACGGCGGGCGCCGTCGGGGTGGGCACCAGGACCGGGGCGCTGGGCGACGCCGAAGGGCTGGGCGCCAGGGTGCTGACACCGGCCTCCTCGACCTTCGGCTGGGCCAGGGACCGCACCGACGGCTTGTACGTCAGCCAGATCATCACGAACGCGATCGCGAGCGCCAGGGTCAGGCTGAGCGCCGTCGCCAGCCAGCGGGGCAGGAAGCCGCGCTGCACGAACGTGCCGTCCACGGACAGCGGTACCGCGCCCGAACGCTGCACGTTCAGCGCGTACGGCTGCTCCTCCTTCGAGCCGAACCAGATGATCTGGCGCGGGCGGAGCGTGGTGTTCACGAACACCGCACGCCCCGGCTCGATCTGCACATTGCCCGGCTGGAGCTCGTACGACAGCCGGTCCCCGTTGTCGCTGCCGCTCAGCGAGGCGGTGAGCTTGGTGTTGCCGACGTTGTCGATGGCGAGGCGCGGGCGGCCCCGGAACCGTCCCTTCACCGTCGGCGGCACCAACTCGGCCCGCACCTCGGTGAACGGCGTGATCGTCAGATTGCCCTCGGGGACCGTCACCGCCTCCGGATGCTCCGTCGGCGTGATGCGCACCGCAAAGGGGTTCGGGCCGGCCGTCGCGTCCGGAGTGCGCGGCGGCGCGAACGTCAGCTCGACCGTCCCCGTCGTGCCCGGGAAGAGACGCAGGGTCGGCGGCTCCACCGTCGTCCAGGGCGCCACACTCCCCACCGGCTCGAAGCGGTACTCGTCGACGACGTCACCGGTGTTGCGCACCCGCAGCCGTACGGTCGCCCGGCTGCCGGGGTCGACGGTGACGGACGAGGGTTCGAGGGAAGTCCACAGGCTCACACGCCGACGCTACGGTGCCGGTCGAGGGGAAGATCAGAAGCCACGGGGCAGAGCGGGTGCCCGGCAGGGCCGCCCCGGCTGCCCTTCCGTCCGGACGCGGCCGAAGGGTGCCCCCCGGTCTGCCCCCACGGCCCTGCCGGATCCGGCGACGGCGCGGTAAGGATGGGAATTTGCCACCGGTTCACCGGTTCACCGGCTCGGTCCCACCGTCGCCGATTCACCGTCTCCGTGCCGTTTCAGGGGTTCCCATGCGCAGCCAGGACCAGCCGAAGGATTCGAGCGTGCGCGGGGCGGGCGGTGCGCGGGCCCCGCGCACCCCGGGATCCGCGGTTCCCCCGCAGCACGCTCTCGCCACCCGCTCGCCCGAAGCGATCCTCGCCCTCCAACGGACCGCGGGCAACGCGGCGATGGCCCAGCTGGTGGCCCAACGCAGCGCCGGACAGGACCCCGACACCGTGCAGCGGGCCGCCGACTCCGTGCAGTCGGTGATCCGCTCTTCGGGCACCCCGCTCGACGGGGCCGTGCGCCAGGACATGGAGGCCCGGCTCGGCGCCGACTTCGGCGACGTACGGCTGCACACGGACACCGCCGCCCGGCAGTCGGCCGCGGCGGTCGGCGCCCGCGCCTACACCTCCGGCAGCCATGTCGTGATCGGCGACGGCGGCGGCGACCGGCACACCCTCGCCCACGAGCTGACGCATGTGATCCAGCAGCGGCAAGGCCCGGTCGCGGGCACCGACCACGGCGACGGACTGCGGGTCAGCGACCCCTCCGACAGATACGAGCGGGCCGCGGAGGAGAACGCACGCCGGGTACTGTCCGGCTCCGCGCCCGCCCCCTCTCACGGCCACGGCCACGACCATGCGCACGACCACGACCACGGTCACGCTCCCGCAGCGGAGTCGGCGTCCGGGGTGCAGCGCGCTCCCGCGCCCGGCGCCGCGCCCACCGTCCAGCGCGCGCGGACCGGCGGCATCGACGGTGTCGAGCCGCTGCCCGAGACCGACGCCTACTTCACGACCCAGTCCCCGGAGGGCGTCCTGGCCAAGGGCCAGTCCCCGAACGGCCTGATCAACGCCAAAGTGGACCACATGGGCGTCAAGAACCACCATCCGGCCGGCGTCACCCTGCGGTACTCGGACGACGGCACGCTCGCCGTCCACGACACCGACCGGGAGCCGAAGGAGTTCTACGCGACGAACACCGTCTTCCAGCAGGCGGTGGCCCAGCTGGCGCAGACGGGCAGCCAGTACACGCTCGTCCAGGGCGGGGCGCAGATCAGGACCCCGGTCGGAAATCTGACCAAGGTCACCCCGGTGACGGCGAACCCCGCCACCCAGCAGATGGCCGGCGGTTTCGCCGACCTGATCAAGGTGCAGTGCATCGACGTGGCGCGGCAGGTCGTCGGCAACTACCAGATGCAGCTGGTCATGGCGGGCAACGGCGCCAATGCCAATGCCCCGTGGGGCCAGAACGTGGGCGTCCCGCTGGCCGATCACCTCACGCAGAGCGTGGGCTTCGGCGGGACCACCGACGCGACGACCGCCGCGGCCGCGGCGACGACCGCCAACAACCAGGGCGGCCGCAGCGAACGGGACGTGGCCCGCGACTACGGCTCCACGCTGCGCGACCACCCCGCGCAGTCGGACGCCGCGGCGCGGAAGATGGGCATCAACCAGCACGCCCGGCCCGACGTCGGCGAGGGCTTCGCCACCCTCTCCATCGGCCACGACGACAAGATCGACTTCGCGACGGCGGCCCCGGGACAGAACTCCACCGACCGCAGCAATGTCGACGTGTGGAACTACCACTTCGCCGGGGTCGTGGCCCGCAGTCTCAACGGCGCGGACTGGGTGACGCTGGAGAACTACACCCGCAACCAGAACGCCCAGAAGGCGCTGAAGGACCTGGAGAGCAAGCTGCTCGACACCTACCGGGAGAAGACCAAGTCGATCTTCAACAACTACACGCCCCAGGAGCCCAAGAGCACCATGGAGAGCGAGCGGATCATCGAGATGCTCCAGAAGATCGCCCACACCACCCGCGCCAAGGCGATGGCGGAGTACCAGGCCCTCGGCATCGACCAGACGGCGTGGAAGGGCAAGTGGTTCTTCCGTCTGTACGGCTCCCAGGTGGGCGAGACCTTCCACGACAAGCAGTACGCGGGCGGCGCCGGCGACTTCGTGAACCCGCTGACCGTGCGGGTGCGCCGCGCCTGACCCGCCCGCCCGCGCACGGACGCCGAGGACCCGGTTTTGCCCTCGCGGCCACCAGGTCTGCCCGCAGACGTGCACCGGAGGCCGTTTCGGGGGACGCGCTTCGCGCGTGACGGTGAAAGAGTCCTGACGCGTACCCCGAGGAGAGCACAGCATGCCGTCCTACCTGTCGCCCGGCGTATACGTCGAGGAGGTGGCCAGCGGCTCCCGCCCGATCGAGGGGGTGGGCACCTCGGTGGCGGCCTTCGTCGGGCTCGCCCCGACCGGCCCCCTGAACGAGCCGACCCTGGTGACCAACTGGACCCAGTACGTGGCGGCGTTCGGTGACTTCACCGACGGCTACTACCTGGCGCACTCCGTCTACGGCTTCTTCAACAACGGCGGCTCGGCGGCGTACGTCGTGCGCGTCGGCGGCACCGCGGCCGGCGCGAGCGGCGACGCCAAGTCCCCCGCCGCGGTGGGCGGTTCCGCCGCCCAGGCGGCGCTGCCGGCCGGTGAGCCGAAGCAGCTCGGCACGTTCACCGTGACGGCCCTCGCGGCCGGCGCGAGCGGCGGCCCGCTGAGCGTCGAGGTCGCGGACGCGGAGGGCGAAGGCCCCGCCGAGCGCTTCAAGCTGATCGTCAAGGACGGCGACAAGGCCGTCGAGACCTTCGATGTGTCGGCGAAGAAGGGCAACCGCTCCTACGTCGTCACCCAGGTCAAGGAGCGCTCCAAGCTCATCGCCGTGGCCGAGGCCGCGCCGGCCGCACAGCTGGCCCGCCCCGAGAACCAGACGGTCGCGCTGGCCGCGCCGTCCGCCTCGGCCCCCGCCGTCCCGGGCGGCGCCCCCGACGACATCGCCTCCGTCGGCCCCGCGCAGTACCTGGGCGACAGCTCCGACCGCACCGGCTTCGGCGGCCTGGAGGCCGTCGACGAGGTGTCCATGGTCGCGGTGCCCGACCTGATGGCCGCCTACCAGCGCGGCGCGATCGACCTGGAGCAGGTCAAGGCCGTTCAGCTGGGCCTGATCGCGCACTGCGAGCTGATGGGCGACCGCGTCGCGATCATCGACCCGCCGCCCGGCCTGAACGCCCGTCAGATCCGGGTCTGGCGCCAGGAGACGGCCGGCTACGACTCCAAGTACGCGGCCCTGTACTACCCGTGGATCAAGTCCTTCGACCCGGCCTCCGGCCAGGCCCGGCTGATCCCGCCGAGCGGTCACGTGGCCGGCGTGTGGGCCCGCAACGACTCCGAGCGCGGCGTGCACAAGGCTCCCGCGAACGAGGTCGTGCGCGGCGCGGTGGACCTGGAGATCCAGATCACCCGCGGCGAGCAGGACCTGCTCAACCCGATCGGCGTGAACTGCATCCGGGCGTTCCCGGGCCGGGGCATCCGCATCTGGGGCGCCCGCACCCTCTCCTCCGACCCGGCCTGGCGCTACCTGAACGTCCGCCGGTACTTCAACTACCTGGAGGAGTCGATCCTGATCGGCACCCAGTGGGTGGTGTTCGAGCCGAACGACCACGCCCTGTGGGCCCGGATCCGGCGCAACGTCTCCGCGTTCCTCGTGAACGAGTGGCGCTCGGGCGCCCTGTTCGGCGCCCGCCCCGAAGAGGCGTACTACGTCAAGTGTGACGAGGAGTCCAACCCGCCGGAGTCGGTGGACCTCGGCCGGGTCATCTGCGAGATCGGCATCGCGCCGGTCAAGCCCGCCGAGTTCGTCATCTTCCGGCTGGCCCAGTTCTCCAGCGGGAGCGGGGAGCTGGAGGAGTAGGCCTCCAGCAGGCCTCCTCACCTCCGTATCCCTCTCCTCAACTCCCTCAGATCACTTAGAAGGAAAGCCAGATGAGTCTCCAGCCGGGTGACGCCCTTACTTCACATAATTTCGGCCTGCAGATCGACGGCGTGATGGTCGAGTACCTCGCCGAGGTCAGCGGCCTCAGCCTCGAACAGGACGTCATCGAGTACCAGCAGGTCTCCGCGCAGGGCAAGCCGGTCACCAAGAAGCTGCCCGGCGTGAAGAAGGCGGGCACCTGCACGGTCGTGCGCGGCATGACCCAGTCCGCGGCGTTCAACCAGTGGATCACCGAGTCGATCAACGGCGTGATGGGCACCGCCCGCAAGAACGCCACGATCATGGTGATGGACTACCAGAACAACCCGGTCAAGCGGTACAACATGCGCAACGCCTGGTGCAGCAAGATCGACACCAGCTCGGTGAAGGCCGGCGAGGCCTCCGCGCTGACCGAGACCGTGACGATCACGTTCGAAGAACTGGTCATCGAGTAATGCGGCGTACGGCTGTCCGGGCGGCGGCGGCGAGCGGGGAGCCGCATGAGGCGCTCCCGCCCGCGACCGCCGTGCCCGAATCCACCTTCGCGGGGCAGGCGGCTCCCGCCGCTGCCCCGGCTCCCGCCCCGGCGGCGTACCGGCTGCAAACGGAGTTCCCCTTCGAACTGCCGCGCGGTTACGTCGACGAGGCGGGCACGGTCCACCGCGACGGCGTGATGCGGCTGGCGACGGCGCGGGACGAACTCGTCCCGCTCCGCGACATCCGCGTCCAGGAGAACCCGGCGTATCTGTCGGTGGTGCTGCTGGGCCGGGTCATCACCCGGCTCGGCAGCCTGCCGCTGGTCCACGACGGCGTCGTGGAGAGCATGTTCGCCTCCGACCTGGCGTTCCTCCAGGACTTCTACCGCCAGATCAACGCCGAGGGGCACACCCGCGCCTCGGTGCAGTGCCCCCACTGCTCGGAACCCTTCGAGGTGGAACTCGGCGGGAGCCGCCTGGGGGAATCGTGACGTACGCGACCGACCGGATGCACGAGGAGATCGCGTACGTCGCCTACCACTTCCACTGGAGCCAGGACGAGATCCTGGACCTGGAACACCACGACCGGCGCCGTTACGCCGACCAGATCGCGTCCCTGGTGACCCGGGGCGGGGCGGAGGGCTGAGGCATGGGGTTCCTGGAACGGCTGCGGGGCGGACGCGGGGGGCGCGAAGGGCGCGAGGGGCGCGAGGGGCGCGCAAACGGCTCGGGTACGCCGTCGGCGACAACGCCGGCCCCGGCTGGCGGCCGGACGGATACGACATCGGCCCCGGCGGCGACCTCGGCATCGGCTCCGGCATCCGCGCCGCGGGTCGTCACGGCCGCGTGGCCGTCGCTCCCGCCCATCCAGCGGACGGCGGCCGGGGGCACGTCGGGGGTCGCGGACGCCGGCTTCGGCGGCCGACTGGCGACCTGGCAGAACCCTTCCTTCACCGCCACCGGCTCCCCCGCGGTCCTGGACTCGGGGCCGGGCGGCCGGATGAGCAGCCTGCGGGTCGCTCCACCGGTCGAACAACCCCAGCGGGTGGTTGCGCCGCCTCGGGCCACGCCTCTGCAGCGTGCGGTTCCTTCCGCTCCCTCAGCCCCTTCAGCCCCTTCAGCTCCTCCGACTCCTTCGGTCGGGATACCGGTGCGGCCGTCCGTGCAGGCGGCTCCCGCGTACCCGACGACGGCGTCGGTTCCCACGCCTCAGGCCCCGGTTCCGGCTCCTGCTCCTGCTCCTGCTCCTGCTCCGGTTGCCGCTGCCTCCGCCGCGCCGCCGATGCCTGTGGTGGCGGCACGATC
Organism: Streptomyces sp. NPDC002623; assembly: GCF_053592635.1. NCBI lineage: Bacteria > Bacillati > Actinomycetota > Actinomycetes > Kitasatosporales > Streptomycetaceae > Streptomyces > Streptomyces sp. NPDC002623. The sequence goes on from NZ_JBSFWB010000004.1 coordinate 29,041, forward strand.
GACGACGCCTGCGACTCCGGCTCCCGCCGCCTTCCCGACTCGGGGCATCCGGGTGTCCCCGGCGAGCCCCGGCCCGGCGACGGCACCGGCCTCGGCCCCGTTGACCAGGTCCGTGTCGGCACCGGTCCAGCGCCGTACGCTGCCCGCCCGGCCGACGCCCGCACCCGCGTCGACGTCCGCCTCCGCCGGTTCCGCGCAGGCCTCCGGCCGGGGCACGGCCACCGACGCCGGAGGCACCCCGCCCGCCAAGGAACCCGCGCCGGGCCCACGACCGGCCCCCTCGGCCTCTCCAGCTCCCTCGACCTCGTCCGCCGCAGCGGGACCGACGGCGGCGAGGGCGGGCGGCACGCCGTCCCCGACCCTGAGCGGGTCCCCGGGCGTGTCCCCGGCCCCGGCGTCCGGTGGGCAGCCGGTGGGGATTCAGCGGGCGGTACCCCGCCATGAGCAGGCCGCGCCCGCCGCCTCCCGTCCGACGACGCCCGGTCCGGACCCGGTCCGAGTGCAGCGTGCGGTACCAGTACCGGTCGCGGGTGACGCCGGCCCCTCGCCGGCAGCCGGTGCCACACCCGCCAGGCCCACCACGCCCACCACACCCGCCGTGCCCACCGGCCCCGCCCGGCCGTTCCCCACGACCACGCCGACCACGCCGACCACGGCTGCCTCGCCTCCTGCGCCGGGAAGTTCACCGTCTCCGGGGACGTCGAGAACCGCGCCGACTCCGCCCGTCGCCTCCGCGGGACCCCCCGCGGCGAGCACCGCGCCCAGCGTGCAGCGGGCCGTCACGGGGCGGACGGCATCGTCGCCCCCGAGCAGCCCGCCGCCGACACCCGCCGCGGCCACACCGCACCCCGTGAGCAGCCGACCCGCCCCCGCCGACACCCGCACCGGGTCGTCGGCCGCCCGCACTTCCGGCTCCGTTCCCGCGCGCAGCACTGCCGCCACCCCGGCGACGGCACCGCCCGCCGCCGTACAACGCGCGGCAACGCCACTTGCCCCGGCCCCGGCCGCCACCCCCGCCTCCACCCCCGCCTCCACCCCCGCCTCCGCCTCCGCCTCCGCCTCCGCCTCCGCCTCCGCCTCCGCCGACAGCGGTCGCACCTCGCCCCCGGCCGTGCAACGCGCAACGACGGCACCCCGTCCGACTGCGGGCCCGACCTCGGCCCCCGCCCCGATCCCTGGCCCGTCGGTACCGACCTCCGGTGACGCCGGTCGGACATCGCCCCCCGCCGTGCAGCGAACCACACCGGCACCCGGCGCGGCCTCGAGCCCGGCCTCAGCCCCGCGTTCGGCCTCCAGCGACGCTGGCCGGACGTCGTCCCCGTCCGTACAGCGGACGGCACCGGCAACCAGCTCAGCCTCCGCCCCCTCCCCCGGTGCGCCCCCGACCTCGACCCCGACCGTGCAGCGCGCAGCGACGGCCCCCGGCGCGACCACTTCGCCCGCCCCCGTCGTCCCCACCCGGCCCGTCGCCGCGAGCGGTTCGACGCCGACGTCCCCCAGCCGCCCTGCCGCCGAAGCCGGTTCCGGACAGCCGTCGTCCGCGACGAGCGTCCAGCGGGCGGTCGGCCCCGGCGCGGCCACCCCCCGACCCCGCGCAGGCCTCGGCGCCCCCACGAGCCTCCCTCCGGACCGCCCGCGTCCGACGACACCCGCCAACGCCCCGGCGCCCGCTCCCCGTACAACCACCGCGACGCCCCCGGCGAACCTCGCCGACCTCGCGCCCACCCCCGGCACCCCGAGTTCACGGACGGAGCCGCTCCCCGCGCTCCAGCGCTCCACCCCCCTCGGCGCCCCCGTCCAGCGCACCGCGGCGGCACCGACGCCCCCCGCGCAGCCCTCCCGCCCCGCGCCCGCGCGCCCCGCACTGGGCAGCCCCCTCTCCGCCCGCCCCGCCGACGCCAAGCCGCTCGCCGCGCCGAGCGCCACCCCCGTCGCGCGCCAGGCCGACGCCCCCCGTACGACGACGTCCCCCACGCCCCCCGTCGTACAACGCGCCACCGCAACACCCACGGCCCCCCACCTCCCGCGGCCCGCTTCCACCTCCCCTGCCGCACCAGCCACCCCCGTCACCCTGCCGATGCCCATCGCGCTGCCGATGCCCGCGCAGGCGACACCAGCCACCCCCGCTTACCCCACGGCCTCCCCGACCGCCTCCCCCACCACCTCCCTCACGACCTCCCCCCTCCGCTCCGTCACCCGCGCAGTGCGCCCCATGACGACAACCGCCAAGTCCCCGACGCCCGCTTCCGCCCCCTCCGTCGTGCAGCGCCGCGCGGCCGCCGCACCGCCCGTACCACTGCGCCGCTCCGCACCCGGCGCGCCCGCAGGCCTTCCCGTGGCCCGCCCGTACCCCACGCCCACGCCCACGCCCTCGGTCGGGGCCGCAGCCGCCGCCCCCGCAACCCCTCTCCCGGGCATCGCATCGCTCCCCCCGGGCGCCCATCTCCCCGCCACACCCCTCCCGCCCGCTCAGCCCACCGCCCCCGCCGCCGCCACTCCCCCCACGATCCAGCGACGTGCCGCGGCCGCCCCGCCCGCGCCGCCCGCCGGGGTGCCGAAGACCCCCCGCCCCGCCACCGCCGGCCCGCCTCCCGGTTCCGGCGGCGCCCAGAGCTCCTCGAACTCCGCGAGCCCGGCGCACGCCGAGCCGCACCCGGGGTTCGATCCGCGCTCGCTCACCGACTTCCAGCTCGACGAGCTGACGCACCGTCTGACCGGGCGCATCACCCGGCTCCTGCGCACGGAACTGCGACTCGACCGCGAACGGATCGGCAGGCTCCGCGACCCCCGCCGCTGACCGACAGGCGCCCTTCCCGCCCCCACTCCCCTCCCGCACTCCCAGAAAGGCCAGGCGGCTCCGATGCCCTCCGATCTCGACCCGGGCTCCACGATCTTCTTCACCCTGACCATCGACGGAGAGAGCCTCGGCTACTTCAACGGGTGTGAGGGACTCTCGTCCCAGGTGGAGATCGAGCACCGCCAGGAGGGCGGGAACAACGGCTTCGTCTGGGCGCTGCCGTCCCGTGTGACGTTCTCCAACATCCGGCTGACCCGGCCCCTCACCCCGGACACCACCAAGGTCGCCAAGTGGATCTCCTCGGTGACCACCGGGGTGACCCGGCCGACCGCCCAGATCGCGGCCCTGCGCGCGGACGGCTCGGAGGTCGCCCGGTGGGGCCTGATCGACGTGCTGCCGGTCAGCTGGCAGGGGCCGTCGCTCAACCCGGACAGCCCCGGCGTGGCGACTGAGGTCCTGGAGATCACCCACCACGGCTTCACCGACTGACCACCAGGACGAGCACAGCGCGCACGACGAGCACAGCGAGCACGACGACCAGCACAAGGCAGGGAGTGACAGGCCATGGCCAAGGGAAGCAAAGGCGGCGCCGGCAAGAGCCTGGTCCGTGCGACCCTCGCGATCCACGAACCGCCGGTGGGCACCAGCACCACGCCCGGCGGGCTGATCAAGTCGTTCGGGTTCGACTTCAACCCGTCGCAGCTGCAGCTCGGCCGGAAGGCCCAGTGGAAGGTCACGCCGACCGCGGCCGTCCGGGACGGCTCCGTACCGGAGTTCATGGGTCCGGAACCGCGCCAGATGACCGTGGAGATCTTCCTCGACTCCTCCGACCAGCCCGGCAGCAACACCGTCCTGAAGAAGGTCGAGTCGCTGCTGGAGTGCTGTGAGGTGACGACGAAGAGCATCGCCGCCAAGCAGCCCTCACCGCCGTGGGTGGTGTTCCAGTGGGGTTCGTTCTCGACGGCCCGCTTCACCGCCTATGTGAGCAGCATCGACGTCACGTACTCGCTGTTCGGCACGACCGGCGTCCCGATCCGTGCCACGGCGCAGGTGCATCTGCACGAGATCCCGAGCAAGACGAAGGGCCAGAACCCGACCTCGGGCGCGCTCACGGCCCAGCGCGTGCACCGCGTCGTCGCCGGCGACTCGCTCCAGTCGCTCGCCTGGCGCGAGTACGGCGACGCGTCCGCCTGGCGGTCGATCGCCGAGGTCAACGGCATCGACGACCCCTCCCGGCTGCCGACCGGCATCGAGCTCGTCATGCCGGCCGTAGAGGAGGTGCGCTACTAGTGGTCCAGTCCGCGTTCTCCAGCGTCATCCAGGTCACGCTGGGCGGCCGTCCCCTCCCCGTCGACTTCGCGCCGCTGCTCGTCGAGGGCTGGGTGGACCAGGGGCTCGGTGTCCCGGCCGCCTTCCGGCTGACGTTCCGCGACCCGTACCGCCAGGTCCTCGGCAAACTGGGCGTCCGGTTCGGCACCCCGGTGGTCCTCGCGCCGATCGCGGACGGCAAGGGCGCGGCCGACCCGCTCCTCACAGGCGAGGTCTGCGGCATGGAGGCGGACTACGACGGCACCGGCACCTTCACGGTCATCCGGGGCTACGACTTCGGTCACCGGCTGATGCGCCAGCGCCGGGTCGCCGCGTACCGCAACCAGAGCGCCTCGGACATCGCCCGCAAGCTGGCCGCGCAGGCCGGCGTCCCCGTCGGGAAGATCCAGTCGACCAAGACCGTCTACGAGTTCATCAGCCAGGCCAACGTCACCGACTGGGACTTCCTCGCCCGGCTCGCCGACGAGAACGAGATGGTCATGTCGGTGGACTCCAAGGGGAAGTTCCAGTTCCTCAAGCCCGACCCGGCCTCGGGCGCGCCGCCCACCTCGACCCCCGGTGAGAAGAGCCCGTTCGTCATGGAGGCGGGCACCGACATCCTGCGGCTGCGGGCCGCCGTCACCGCCGCCGAGCAGGTCGGCACCGTCGAGGCGCGCGGCTGGGACGTCACGACGAAGAAGAAGCTCACCGCGACCGCGCCCGCGAAGACCAACCCGGGCATCAGCATCGGGACGACCCCCGGCGAGGCCTCCGCCAAGTTCAAGCCGGCCAAGCTGGTCGACGCGCAGACGCCGTACGACCGGCAGTCGGAGGTGAAGTTCGCCGCCGAGGCGCTCGCCGACGACGTCACCGGCTCGTTCGCCGAGCTGGAGGTCGTCGCGCGCGGCACCCCGAAGCTCCGCCCGGGCCTGCCCGTCACGCTCGCGGACGTGGGCGCCCCCTTCGAGGGCAAGTACACCGCGACCTCCGTACGGCACGTGTTCGGCGACGGCAAGCACTACGAGGCCTGGGTCACCGTCAGCGGACGGCAGTGGCGGTCGCTGTTCGGCCTGACCTCCGGCGGCGGGGGAGGCGGTGCGACCAGCGGCCTGAACCTCCCCGGCACGACCAACGCGCTCGTCACGGACGTCCAGGACCCGCTCAAACAGGGCAGGGTGAAGCTCCAGTTCCCCTGGCTCGACGACCTCTACATCAGCGACTGGACGCGGGTCGTGCAGTGGGGCGGCAAGGCCGGCGGCTCCATCTTCCCGCTCGACGTCGGCGACGAGGTGCTGGTCGCCTTCGACCGGGGCGCCCTCGACCACCCGTACGTCATCGGCGGCCTCTACAACGGCAAGGACAAGCCGACCCCGGTCAAGGACGTGCCGCTGCACGACGGGGCCCGGCGGCGCGCCGTCCGGCACACCCTCTCCGACCGTGACGGCAACCGCGTCGACCTGCTCAGCCAGACCACCGGCGGCCGCAAGCAGGGGGTCCGGGTCACCTCCGGCGACGACCGGCTCGTCATCAACCTGGACCGCACGAAGACCGAGATCACCATCGACAGCAAGGGCGACGTCAGCATCAAGGGCAGCCGCGCGGTGTCCGTCGAGGCCGGCACCGACCTCACGCTCAGCGCGCGCCGCAACCTCACCATCAAGAGCGGCGCCCTGTTGACCATCCGGGGCAGCTCGGTCAACGTCAAGTCGATGACGGGCGTGCTGTCGGTGGACTCGGCCGGTCTGCTCAGCCTCAAGTCGGCCGGCGCCGCGATGGTCAGCTCGCTCGGCACCGTCCAGGTCAACGCCACCGCCAACGTCGGCATCAGGGCCGCGACCCTCATGCTCCAGGGCGTGGTGATGGTCAACAGCAAGCCGTACCCGCTGCCATGACGGCCCGCATCACCGAAAAGAGAAGAAGGCAGGTGGCCGTCTGATGGCCGAGCAATTCGTCGGATCGGGCTGGGCGTTCCCGCTGCGCATCGGCCCCACCGGTGGCATCGCCATGGTCAGCGGCGAACGCGAGATCGAGGAGGCCATCCGGCTGATCCTCGCCACCGCCCCGGGCGAGCGCCCGATGCGTCCGGAGTACGGCTGCGCCATCCACGACCTGGTCTTCGCCCCGGTCAACGAGGCGACGGCCGGCCGGATCCAGCACGAGGTGTACACCTGCCTGGACCGCTGGGAGCCGCGCATCGAGGTCAACGACGTCGAGGTCACGGCCGGCGCCGAACAGGGCGTGCTCTTCATCGACGTCCGCTACTCGATCCGCGGCACCAACAACCCGCGCAGTCTCGTCTTCCCGTTCTACGTCATTCCGTCCCACGACGAGCCGGATCTCCCCGGCTCATCCGGTACGGCTTCCGAAAGCGACCGCTGATGGCCCTGCCCTCCCCGAACCTGGACGACCGCCGCTTCCAGCAGTTCGTCGACGACGCCAAGCGCTACATCCAGCAGCGCGCACCGGAGTGGACCGACCACAACGTCTCCGACCCGGGCGTGACCCTCGTCGAGACGGTCGCCCACATGGCCGACCAGATCGTCTACCGCCTCAACCGCGTCCCCGAGAAGAACCATCTGGCCTTCCTGGACCTGGTCGGCATCCGGCTCTTCCCGCCGTCCGCCGCGCGCACGGAGGTGACGTTCTGGCTGTCCGCGCCGCAGGAGGAGCCGGTCCTGCTGCCGGTGGGCACGGAGGTGGCGACGGTCCGCACGGAGCGCGAGGAGGCGGTCGTGTTCGCGACGGAACGCGAACTCGTCGTCGTGCCCTCCTGGTTGAAGCACCTCGTGGTGCAGCACCGGGGCGAGCCGGTCACCGACCGGACCACCGACCTCACCGAGGGCAAGGACCTGCTCTGCTTCTCGGAGGCCCCGCAGCCCGGCGACTGCATGCTGTTCGGCCTGAGCGCCGCCGTCCCGCACTGCGCGGTGGCCCTGGAACTGGACAGCCGCGTCGACGGCGTCGGCGTCGACCCGCGCCAGCCCCCGCTCGTCTGGGAGGCCTGGACGGAGGACGGCTGGCAGGAGTGCGAGATCGACCGCGACGGCACCGGCGGCCTCAACCGCCCCGGCGAGGTCGTCCTGCACATCCCCGGCGGGCATGTGCTGTCCCGCTCGGGCGGCCAGGAGGCGGGCTGGCTGCGCTGCCGCGTCACCGAGCCCCTCCCCGCCCAGCCCTTCTACACCACCTCCCCGACCGTGCGCTCCGCCGAGGTCTTCACGGTCGGCGGCACCGCCCCCGCCGTGCACGCCGAGACGGTCGAGGACGAGGCCCTCGGCGAGTCGACGGGCCTGCCCGGCCAGCGCCTGGCCCTCACCCACACCCCCGTGGTCGGCGACGACCCGCCGCTCCTGCTCCAGACCGCCGAGCACGAGGGCTGGATCGACTGGCAGGTGGTCCCCCACTTCGCCGCCTCCGGACCGGACGACCGGCACATCACCCTCGACGCGGCCACCGGCGAGATCGCCTTCGGCCCGGCCGTCCGCGAACCCGACGGCCGGCTCCGCCAGTACGGGGCCGTCGCCGCCAAGGGCTCGGTCATCCGCGCCCGCCGCTACCGCACGGGCGGCGGCCGGGCCGGCAACGTGGCCCGGGGCACGGTCCAGGTGCTGCGCACCTCCGTCCCGTACGTCTCGGAGGTCGTCAACCGCGAGGCCGCGCGCGGCGGCGTCGACGGGGAGACGGTGGAGGAGGCGAAACTCCGGGCCCCGATCACGCTCCGCGCCCAGGAGCGTGCGGTGACCCTGCGCGACTACGAGGAACTGGCGCGCCGCGCGGCCCCGGAGACGGCCCGCATCACCTGTCTGGAGGGCGAGCCGGACGAGCACGGCTCCTACGCCGTGCGGGTGTTGGTGGTCCCGCAGGCGGTCGCGGACCCCGGCGGCCGGCTCCGCTTCGAGCAACTGGTCCCCGGCGACTCCCTGTTGGACCGCATCACCCGCCATCTCGACGAACGCCGCCTGATCGGCACGAGGTTGGCGGTGGGCCCTCCGTACTACCAGGGTGTGACGGTCGTCGCGACGGTCCACGCCTTCCGGGGCGTCGACACCGACCGCGTCCGCCGCCAGGCGCACGACGCCCTGTACCGCCACATCGACCCGCTGACCGGCGGCGCGGACGGCAAGGGCTGGCCGTTCGGCCGCCCGGTGCAGGCGGGCGAGATCTTCGCGGTCCTGCAACGCGTCCCGGGCGTCGAGCTGGTCGACCAGGTCATGCTCCACCCCGCCGATCCCCTGACGGGCAAGCGCGGCGAGGCGACCGACCGCATCGACCTGGCCGCCCCGGCCCTCGTCTTCTCCTACGACCACCGGGTCCGTGTGATCGGGGACGGCTCATGAGGGGCTCGATCGACGGCCTCGGCTCGTCCACCCCCATCGGCACGATGCTGCCGGCCGTCTTCGCGGACGACGACCTGGCGCAACGCTTCGTGGCGGGCCTGGACGAGGTCATGGCCCCCATCCTCAACGTCCTCGACTGCCTGCCCGCCTACTTCGACCCGGCCCTCGCCCCGGTCGACTTCACCCGCTGGCTGACGGGCTGGGTGGGCGCGGAGACGGACGGCACGGAACCGGAAGCGCGGCTCCGGGCCGCGGTCGCGGCCGCCGCCTACCTGCACCGGGTGCGCGGTACCCGCCGAGGCCTGTCGGAGGCCGTCCGGCTGGCCTTCGGCGTGGCACCGGACATCTCCGAGAGCGGCGGCGCGAGCTGGACGGCCCGCCCGCTCGGCCCGTTCCCCGGCGCCCCCCGCCCGCACCTCCACGTCACGCTCCGCCTGCCCGACCCGCGCCCCGCGGACATCCACCGCCTGGACGCCCTCGTGGCCGCCGCCCGCCCCGCTCACATGCCGTACACGGTCAAGGTGACCGCCGCCGAAAGGACCCCGGAGAGATGACCACCCAGAACTGCGCCGAGTGCGGCACGCGGGCCGAGCCCGGCCAGTCGTTCTGCGACGCCTGCGGGGCCGTGCTGAGCTGGACGGAGCGGACGGAGCGAGCCCCGGCACGGGCGAGCTCGACGGCGGGCGCGGACACGGGGTCGTCCTCCCCGGCACGAGAGCCCGCCCCGGCAGCGACACCGGCACCGGCACCGGCCGCCCCCGAGCCCACGCCGCCGCCGGCAGCAGCCCGGCCGACCCACGACGATCACAACCACGACCCCGACCACGACCACGACTCGGACGACGAGGACACGACGGAAACCCCCCTCCCGGTACTCCCCCCGGAAGAACCCACGACGCCGACACCCGCAACCGCTCAGACGACGCACCACCCCGCCCCGACACCCCACACACCCCACACGCCCCCTGCTCCCGCGGCTCCCACCGCCGACGACGAGGCGATGGCGGCCCGGGCCCGCTCCCTCCTCGTCCCGGTCGCCGACACGGAACCCCGCCCCGACCCGACCCCGTCGGTCGCCCCGGTCCTGCCGGGCAGGCCGGTCGCGGACCGGCCGCAGGTCCGCGCCCCGGGCCCGGTCCAGGGCGAGATGCACGGCGTCGCCTGCCCGTGGTGCGCGACCCCGAACAACCCCGACCGGCACTACTGCATGCGCTGCGCGATGCCGATGACCCTGGAGGACCGCTCCAGCCTGCGCCTCCCGTGGTGGCGTCGTCTGTTCAACCGCAACGGCGAGGCCCCCTGGGCGGGCGACCGTCCGCGCCTGCGCCGTACGTTCGACCGGATCGTCACATGGGTGGTGGCGGCGGTCGTCCTCACCCTCGTGATCCTCGCGGCGGTGAACACGCCGGCCGCGATCCAGGCCACGAAGGACCACTTCGCCAAGCGCGCCCCGGTCTTCGCGGACTCGTACGCGGCGTCGCGCTCCTACCCGGGGCACAAGCCCGAGCTGGCCTTCGACCGGATCAACAACACCTGGTGGGGCCCCGGCGTCTCGGAGTCGGGCGAGGGCGAGTGGATCGAGGCCAGCTTCGACGAGCCGATCCGGCTGCTGGACGTGGTCATCACCTCGGGCACGACGACCCGCCCCGACCAGTTCACCCAGTCGGCCCTCCCGCACCGCATCAAGGCGACGATCACCTTGAAGGACGGCACGATCACGACCCGCGAGCTGACCCTCGACCAGAGCGCGGGCGGCCAGCCGCGCTCGTTCCGCGTCGGCGAGGTGTCGAAGGTCCGCTTCACGATCGAGTCGTCGTTCCTCGCCTCGGGGGACAAGCAGGTGGCGATAGCCGAGATCGAGTTCTTCGGCAGGTCGAGCGCGAACTCGACGTGACGGACAGGTAGGCGAGCGGGACCGACGGAGACAGCCGGCCGCAGGGAGGGAACGCGGCCGGCTTTCTCACGCCCAGAACTTGCTTGCGTAACTCAAGCAATAGCTTTATAGTTGCCTAAGTTAAGCAACCGACTCGCTGCGGAAGGACCTCGCCATGTTCGCCTCCTTCATCCGCTTCGTCGTCTTCGGCGGCGGCACCGGAGTCCTCTGCAGCCTGGCGGTCCCGGTGCTGGCCACCCAGCTGCCGTGGACCCTGGCGAACGCCCTGATCACCATCGCGTCGACCCTCCTCTGCACGGAGCTCCACGCCCGCTACACCTTCCGCACCGGCCGCGCGGGCCGACGTCGGCACTTGCAGTCGGCGGGCTCGGCGGCAGCGGCCTACGCGGCGACGAGCATCGCGGTCCTCACCCTCCACGCACTCCAGCAGTCCCCGAGCATGCTGACGGAACAGGCGGTCTACCTCTCGGCGTCCGCCCTGGCCGGCATCGCCCGCTTCCTCCTCCTCCGCCTGGTCGTCTTCACCACCCCCACCCCCGCAACCCCCCTCCGCCTCCACCCCCCACTGGCCCTCACGGCGTGAGCCGACGCCGGCGATGCCTCTCCCAGGCCCGAGCCGCCGCACACATCCCGTACGTCCAGTCCCCCGGCCGTTCCCCGTCAGCGATCGACTCCCACAGCCGCCGCTGAGCCCGCGCGAAGGCATCGACATGGGAGGCCGACGCAGCAGCCCAAGCAGGATGGAGCGCAGCAAGCCCCTCCGCCTCCGCAACCCGGTGCCCCGAGGCGACAAGCCAGATCACCCACAGAGCCGGATCGATCCACCCGGCCCCCCGAGAAGCCCAGGCCCAGTCGACGACCCTGGCCCTCCCCTCCACGATGAGGACGTTGTCAGGCTTCCAGTCGGTGTGCAGCAGGGCGTCCCCCTCGAAGAGTCGAAGGTCGTCCGGATCGCTGACATAGGAACTCATCCGCTCGGCCATACCTTTGAGTTCGATGTCGCCGGACGTCGCAACGGAGGCAAGCCGCTCCATGGCCCGCAGAACGCACAGCAGGTCGGACGAACCGGGCGAGTAGTCGGCATGCCGCCCTCCAAGATCCTCGAACCCGAGCAGATCCCACCCCCCTGCCCTGATCCGCCACCGCAGCACCGGGGCAAGACCACCGGTGTACGCGTTGGCGTCGGCCTCCCGCTGCTGAGTCCAGACCCGAGGATGATCGAGCCGCAGCCCCTTCACAAAGACTGTCCCCTCATCGAGAAACAGCCGCGCGGCGATCTCACTGTTGAACCCGGCAGCGACCACCTCCACCCCACGCACAGGTCCGACGACCGCCTCGATCTCCTTGACCACGGCGGCGGGGATCTCGGCCAGTCGATGAGTTGCCACGAGTCTGCTCCAGGGACGGAAAGGCAATGGCGGGAGGCCACCGTGGGGCGACGGCTCGCTCGCAAGCCCCCACCCCACAGCGCTTGATCAGTTGTACGGGTTGTCGTCGCCGCAGCCCGGCAGTGTCCGTGCGGTGAGCGCGTCGACGTCGTCGAGAAGCACGACGGCGTTCGGGTCCTCCTCCACGGTGATCCGGTGGGGCGCGATCTCGACCAGTACAGCAGCCATGAGGTCACCTGCTTCCATGTTGGCAGTAGCTCTTGAGCGGTGCCTTCGCCTCCTGGAGTACCTTCGCCATGGGCCTGCACACCCGGCACGAGCCGGACAACAGGCAACCAGTGCATCCTCCGGTGCGAAGCATGAGGAAATCGGCGATACCGCCGAGTCGGGCCAGACCTTCGACGCCTTCTGCGATCAGGTCGACGTTCGGGTTCCGCCCCACCTTGCAGATGGACGCCCGTCCGAACGGGTCGGCGTGAAAGAAGGAATGGCCGGCCGGGCACCCACGGAACGGTGTCCGCTGAGTGAGGTGTTCGGGGGACTGCGACGGCAGGGGTTCACTCGTACCGTGAATCGTCGGTGAGATGTTCGCGTACTCCCGGTACGGCACGCCCAACCGGTCGGCCCAGGCGCGCATAGCCTCCTGCTCGTGCGCGTTGCGGCGCACGATGATCAGGCTGAGGTCGATGTTCAACCCGGCGACGACCGCCTTGCCCAACCCCTCCCTGAAGCGGTCGAAGGCCCCACGGCGTCGTGTGACGGAGTCGTAGGTGTCCGCGCTCGCGCCGTACACACTGAGACTCAGCTTGCAGGGAGGGCAGTCGGTGAGCAGGCCGAGAATCCTCTCGTTGCGCAGACGGCTTCCGTTGGACAGGAGCTCGACCTGCATGCCCAATTCGTGCGCGAGCCGGTACGCGAGCGGAAAGTCGGGGTCGATCAGCGGCTCGCCGCCCGTGATCTGCAACCAGATCACGCCGACATCCCGCATGACGTGCAGCAGCCTTCGCTTGCCTTCCCAGTCGAGACCCGCGAAGCGTTTCTCACCGAGGTAACACATCTCGCAGTCAAGGTCGCAGCCAAGGTTGATCTCCCAGGTGGCCCGCGTAAATCCGTACGGGCCGGGCAAGCGCAGCAGGACATTGTCCGTAGCGGGCAGCCCATGCAGATCGACGCCCCAGTGCGAAGCAACGGAGTCGGCGAGCCACCGGGGCACCGCGCGGTGTTCATCCACAGCCTCGCGGATCTCCGCGAACCGGATATCCCCCACCTGAATCGCCTTCGTGCTGCCCCGACGCAGTACGACGTTGGTCGTCCCGAAGGGCGACGCGATCAGAGTGTGCATCGTGCGTCATTCCTCCTTTCCGCCGGAGACGGTTGAGTTGGCGCGCCCGATGGTCCGGTCACGGCAGGTCCTCCTACGAGAGTTCGGCAGTGGACAGTCGCGACCCTGACCCTGCGGTCGCCGTGGGGCCCCTCCCGCCGGGGCAGGACGGCCGTCAGCAGCGCGGCAGGCCACTCGTGCTGCCCGCGCAACGGCTGTGGACCCGCCCGCCGACGCCGGCGGGGCCCATGCCGGTGAGAGTGTCGTAGTGCCCCCGGAGTGCGATCACCGAACGCGCGAGCCGATTCACGCGCTCCACCTCTCCACTGAGCCCCGGCTGCTCCACGAGACCGAGCCGCCGCCGGGCCTCACGGATCGCGGCCAGCGCGACCATCGCCTGCGCGTCGTCTTCGGCACGTTCAGTGACCAACTGCTCGACCTGCGGGATCAGTTGCTCCAGGTGGCCGGTGAAGTCCTGCGCGAACAGCCGGACTGTCTGATATCGCGGCAGGCTCGCCTGGCCGAGAAACCAGCCAGCCGCCGCACGCATCGCAGTGAAGTCCTGGGCCGGTGACGGGATCTCCGCCTCGGAGTTCGCGACGTTCGCGGCTCCATCGCAGTCCACTGTGTTCGTCAAGTTGCCGCTCCCTCAAACGTCGGCCACGCCCCGGACCCCGACAGCGGTCCCGAGGTCTGCTCTGTCACCGTTCACGTTCTCCCGGTCACGGATGGTGGCGCGACGGCAAACGGGGTGTCCCTACGAAGTCAGCGGGGGCGTCATTCCGGTGTCATTCACGACGTCAAAGAGCTACCGTTGTCCGCATGACCACACCGAACAGCACCCTTCGCGCGGTCCGTATGGGGCTGCTCATGAGTCAGGACGAATTCGCGCGAGCCGTCCGCAATGCCGGACAACTACAGGGCACGCCCAACGACGCTTCGAAGCGGCTCGTGCAGCGCTGGGAGAGCGGCATGATCGTCGCGCCTCGCCCGATGTACGCACGCGCCCTGGAGGCCGTGACCGGCCTGCCGATCGAGTCCCTCGGCTTCGCCACCCCGACCCTCGCCCGCGTCTCGGACGACGGCCGAGGCGGCCATGACCTCCAGGATTCGCCGGTCGGCATCCCGGCAGTCGGAAACGTGCCGAGCCCGGGCGCTCAGGCCGCCCCTCGCGGCAACCACTCCGGCGTGTGGCTGAGCACCTACGAGTTCGTCTCCAGCGGGCGGGGCGATCAGGTTCTCACCGGGAAGCACCACGTGGTCCTGCTCCAGCACGGCAACCGGCTCACCGGCCGCAGCCTCCCGAACGGTTCACTCAACCCCAGCAGCCCGCTGACCCTCGATCTCCAGGTCGAGGGCAACACGGTGACCGGCACCTGGACGGAACAGACGGCACCGGACGGGTACTACCGCGGCGCGCGCTATTTCGGCGCGCTGCAGATGCTCGTCGAGCCCACCGGACGGCGCATGGCGGGCAAGTGGGTGGGCTTCGGCAAGGAGTTCGACGTCAACACCGGCCCTTGGGAGCTGAGGCTCCTGGACGCGTCGACGACGAAGGCCGCCCTCGACAGGTACAACCGGACACCGGACTAGGAGAACAACTGCTCGCCGCGAGCCCCCGCTCCCACTCGCGGTCGGGCGGCGAAAGGGTCCCTCAGAACAACTGCCCCCACCCGAAGGTGAAGAGGTAGGCCCGACGCCCCGTTTCCCGTCCTCGGGTGCCTTGGAGCCGGATGACCAGCACGGTTGCCAGGAACAGGGCGGTGAAGGCCTCGAACACCAGGGCCCCCGCGACCGGGCTCGCGAAAAGCCCCACGAGGACGCCGACGAGTACGACGATCCCCAGGCCGATGTGCGCGTCGGTCAGGTCGGCCCTGAACAGGTCGCGCAGTGACCCGCGCATCGCCCGCATGTCGGCGTCGTACCGCTTCCGCGCCGCCTCCTCATCGGCCGCAGGCCCTTCCGGCCAGTGCTCTGCCATCGTCTCCCCCGATCAGCGCAGTCCTCAGTGCAAGTTGGACCCTTTCACCAAGCAGGGGTTCACCACCACCGGGCCGGACGGTCACGAACGGCGACGCCCGTGAGTCGGCGCTCGTGCCCCTCCGGGAACCGGGAGCCGGGGTTCGAGCCGTCAGGCCGCGGATCCGCTGTCGATGACCAGGTCGGTCTACCTCTCGGCGTCCGCCCTGGCCGGCATCGCCCGCTTCCTCCTCCTCCGCCTGGTCGTCTTCACCACCCCCACCCCCACAACCCCCCTCCACCTCCACCCCCCACTGGCCCTCACGGCATGAGCCGACGCCCGCGATACCTGGGCCCGGTCGGCAGGGCTACCGATCCCTCTCCTGCTTCGCCAGGAGCATGACCGCGCACAGCAGTAGGGCCGAGCCTGAGGCAGTGGCAAGGGTGAGCCGCTCATCGAGCAGCGTGACGCCGAGGATGAGCGCCGCGACCGGTTCGAGCATCATCACCACGGAGACGGTGGTGGCGCGGACCGCCATCAGTGCCGAGAAGAACAGCGCGTAGGCGAGCGCGGTCGGGATCGCGCCCAGGTATCCGAGCAACGCGATCGACGTCACGACGTCCTCGTCGGCGGGCAACAGCGCGCCGGACGGCGTCGCTGTGACCAGCAGGCACACTGCTCCGATGGCAAAGCCGGCCAGCGCGCGGTCGTAGGGCTGCCCGGCCCGGCCGCGCCGTGCCTCAGCCTGGGTCAGCAGGTTGATCGCGGCCGATCCTGCCGCCGAGGCGAGCGCGTACAGGAATCCCCACAGCGGTTCGGTGCCTCCTGCTCGGGCATCGGTGCCGAAGGCCAGCAGGGCGAGCCCGCAGAGGGCGAGCAGGATGGTGAGCGCGCCTCGACGGCCCACCCGCTCACCGAAGACGAGCCGTGCGCCCAGGGCCGTGAAGACCGGCCCGGCGCCCAGCGCGACTGCGGTGCCGACGGACAGGCCGGCGAAGGCGACAGCGGCCAGGTACCCGGTCTGGAAGACCGCCATCAGGACGCCGGTCGCCATCAGCGCGATCGGCCGGGCGCGCCCCTTGCCGACGGCCGGTGCGAGGAAAGCGCGCCCGGCGAGCAACAGCAGGGCACCGATGGCGAATCGCCAGCAGGAGACCGCGACCGGGCTGAGGCCACTGGTGCGGTAGAGCAGTGCGGCGGCGGCGCCGGCACTGCCCCAGGAAGTGGCGGCGAGGGAAATGTAGAGCAGAGGACGTAAGGGTGCAGCCCGCATGGATGACTCCGGTCGGTGGTCGCTGACGGCGCGTGGACTCGGCACGCGGGCAGCAGGCACCGCTCCGGCGGCTCCTTCAAGGAACGCGCGGAGGGAGTGGAGATCCGGTGGGGCCGCCCGCTAGAAGGCGGGCGGAGGCAGGACTGCGAGGGAGTACGGCTTCATGATCGGGACCCTAGCGCAGACCCCCACCACAAAAATCACAATTTACGACCAGAGTCGCGCCCCTGACCCTGCGTCCGCCGTGGGGCCCCTCCCGCCGACGACGCCTGCGAGTCGGCGCTCGTGCCCCTCCGGGAACCGGGCCCCGGTCTTCGAACCGTCAGGCCGAGGATCCGCTGTCGATGACCAGGTCGGTGCCTACCACCGCGCCGGCCGCGGGCGAGGCGAGGTAGAGCACCGCGGCCGCCACCTCCTCGGCCGCCGCGAGCCGGCCGAGCGGGTTCTCCGTCTTCACCCGCTCGGCCCGGTCGGCGTCCGTCTCGCCGGGCCGCAGCGACATGGGAGCGGCGGAGGCGCCGGGGCTGACCGCGTTGATGCGGATGCCCTGGTGGATGTGGTCGAGAGCGGCGGCGCGGGTCAGCGCGGAGACCGCTGCCTTCGAGGTGATGTACGCGGCGACGTTCGGGATCCGCAGGTGTGCGCCCAGGTTGGAGGAGATGTTGACGATGGTGCCGCCGCCGTGCTCCTTCATGTGGGCGATCTCGTGCTTCATGGCCAGCCAGACGCCGGTGACATTGGTGCGCAGCACCGCCTCCCAGTCCTCCTCGCTCACCTCTCCGACGGGTCCGGTCGCGCGGAGTATCCCGGCGTTGTTGATCGCGATGTCCAGTCCGCCGAAGCGGGTGACGCACTCGCGTACGAGGTTCCGGAGGCGGCCGGAGTCGGTGACATCGGCGGTGACGGCGGCAGCCGTGCCTCCGGTGGCCTCGATGAGAGCGACCGTCTCGTCCAGGGAGGCCTCGGTGCGTCCCGCGGCGACCACAGACGCGCCCTCGGCGGCGAAGGCGAGCGCGATCGCGCGGCCCAGGCCGGAGCCTGCGCCGGTGACGAGGACGGTCTTGCCGGTGAAGCGGTTCATTGCGGTGACTCCCTTGAGTGACGGGTTGACGGGTTGACGGGTTACTCGGTGCGGTGGGCCAGGAAGCTCACGACGGCGAGGGCGGCGAGCGCGGCCCCGGTCACGGCCAGGGACCTGGCGTCGCCGCCGAGCGCGAGCAGGCAGGCGAACAGGACGGTCGGGCCGAACTCCATCGCGGTGTTGAGCACGCCGCCCGCGAGCCCGGTCTGCTGCTGCGGCACACCTTCGGTGGCGAGCACGGCGGCTCCCGCGAAGGAGGCCGCGGTCCCGGCAGGGAGCAGCACAAGACCCGGCAGCAGGCCATACGCGTACGGGGTCTGCGCGTCGAGCCCGGTGAACGCGAGGAGGGCGAGCCCGGCCGCGCCCGTGGACAGCCCGGCGGCCGTGACGGTCCCGGCCCCGTACCGGCCGATGAGCGGTCCGGCCGTCCGGCCCGAGGCGATCAGCGCGACGGCGAACGGCACGAACGCCGCCGAGGTCTGCAACTGGGACCAGTCGCGCGCCTGCTGGAGGTGCAGTGAGAGAACCACGAAGGTCATCGCGGTCGCGCAGGCACTCAGCGCGATGGCCGTGAGGGCGAGGCCCCGCCGCCGGTCGAGCAGGAAGCGGGGTGGCAGCAGCGGGTCGCGGGCCCGGCGCTCGACGTACCAGAACGCGGCCAGCAGCGCGGCCCCGCCGAGCAGCGGCACCAGCAC
Source organism: Streptomyces sp. NPDC002623 (assembly GCF_053592635.1). Classification (NCBI taxonomy): domain Bacteria; kingdom Bacillati; phylum Actinomycetota; class Actinomycetes; order Kitasatosporales; family Streptomycetaceae; genus Streptomyces; species Streptomyces sp. NPDC002623. Next base: position 47,095 of record NZ_JBSFWB010000004.1, read on the forward strand.
CCGGGCCGACGACCAGGGTTCGGCGTCGGTGACGACGAGCCCGTAGCTGGCGAGGGTGATCCCGAGTGTGGCGAGCAGGGCACCCGGCAGGTCGAGGGTCCTGCCCCGGCTCGACGCGGTGTCCGGCAGCAGCCGGGGGGTGAGGGCCAGGGCCGCGATCGCCACCACGAGCGGCACGGCGAAGGTCCAACGCCAGGAGAGCAACGCCGAGATGACGCCGGACAGCAGATTGCCCGCGGTCGCGCCGAGCACCGAGAGCCCGCCCCAGGTGGCCATCGCCCTGCCGTATGCGGCGGGGGAGGGGAAGACGGCGCGCAGCACGGCCATGGCGGCCGGCGCGACGAGGGCCGCGCCCGCGCCCTGCGCGAAGCGCGCCGCGAGCAGGGCCCCGATGCCGGGGGCGAGCGGTGCGGCGGCCGAGGCGGCGGCGAACAGGGCAAGGCCCGCGGTGAGGGCGCGCCGCCCTCCGTAGCGGTCGGCGAGGCGTCCGCCGAACAGCACCAGCCCGGCGAAGGTCAGCCCATAGGCGGCGCTCAGCAGGATCAGGTCGGCCCGGTCCAGGCCGAATTCGCGCCCGATGCGGGGCAACGGTACGGCGATCACGGCGAGCGTGAAGATCAGCGTGGTCTGGACGCCGCAGAGGAGGACGAAGGCACATCGGTGCCGCACGGCAACGACGCGGGCGGCGCCCGTGGCGGTCATGTCTCCCCCTGATATTTGACCGATCGGTTCATTATTTGGGCATGCGAAAGGGAGCCCCATCGGCTCCCGCGAGTGTGATTCAGTCCAGCAGGGCCAGCGCCTGCTCGGCCGCGTCCCGCACCCGGGCGGAATCGCCCGACGCCTTGCCGACGATCCGCACACCCTGCAGCAGGACGAGCAGCATGCGGGCCAGCGCGCGTGGATCACGGTCCTCGGGAAGCTCGCCCTGGGCCCGGGCCCGCACGAGCGAGGAGTGCAGCAGGGTCTCGAGGTGCTCCCAGCTGATCTCCACCCGGCGGGCCGCCGCAGGATCGTGCGGGGCCAGCTCGGCCGCGGTATTGGTGACGAAGCAGCCGTTCAGCCGCCCTTCCGGGGAGGCGGCTTCCGCCGCGAAGCGGCGCACCACCGCCCGCACCGCGGGCAGTGCGGGACCCGGCTGGGACAGCTCGGCCAGGAGGAACGGGTCGCGCATCTCGGCATACCGGTCCATGGCCTTCAGATACAGCTCGTGCTTGCTGCCGAAGGTCGCGTAGATGCTGGCGCGGCCGATGCCGAGGTGCTCGACGAGGTCCGCCACCGACGTCGCTTCGTAGCCGCACCGCCAGAACAGCTCAAGGGCCGACTGCAGCGCGGCGTCCGGATCGAATTCCTTGGTCCTGGCCACGTCGCAGAACATAGGCGTATCCAGAACGTTCAGTCAAATAAAGGGGGGCGGCGGCACGTACGACGCCCCCTCCCCCCTCGGGCCGATGCACGCGCCAGTCGGGCCCGCCCCGAAGAGCCCGAGCCCCTGGATTCACCCCAGCCCTCAGCGTGAGTCGGCGCGTGAGTTGGAGCGCAAGTCGGCGCGATTCCGCGCGGCGCGTGGATTCACCACCACCGGGCAGGAATTCCACAACTCCACGCCCGCCGTGAGCAACTCCATTACGGCGCCCTGTTCGTCGGGAGTCCATTCGGCGGACTCTCCGCCGAACAGTTTCTCGTAGGCGCTGTTGTGCGGCTCTTCCTGGCAGGGAAGTTCATGCGGCGCGTCGAGTCCTCGGGCCAGGTCCTCGAAGAAATTCCATGCGTCCAGCACCGCGCCCGGTGGGAGTTTTCGGCGGGCCGGATCCTCGAGCCAGTGCTGGACCCGGGCCAGCTCCAGCACCTCCGGCTCGAAAACGTCCGGCCTACGGCCTCGTCGGCTCGTGTACGCCCGCGCCTGCCGGACGGTCACGAACAGTGGCACCTGTGGGCCGGCGCCCGATTCCGCAGGTAGAGCGAGTACGCGGTCCGGTTCGTCGTCCCGCCCGGCGATCCACAGGACCACCCCGCTGCGCCCTCGCCCTCGCGCGCGCACCCGGTACGGATAGGGACCGTAGGCCCGGGCGCCGCTTCCGGGCGCGAATATGTCTGCCGTTCCGGTCTCCGTCACGCCGTCACATTGACACGGTCCGGAAGATCCGTCGCGGCAATTACCGGCGGCTCGGCTTTACGGGACCTTGAACTCGATCTGGGCGATGGCCGGTCCGTCGCCCGTGACCTGACCTTCGCCGATCTTCTCCGTCCAGGAACCGTCCTTGTGGAGTTTTGCCAGAACGGTGGAGGAAAGGCTGACGGTGATCTGAATGCCGCCCTCGGCCGCCGGTGCGCGATCAATACTCACTTCGTGGCTCATGCGGACGACGTTACCGCCGACAACTCCCGCACCAACGGCTGTTGAGGTTTTATCCAAGGTAATGGCGTATGCGCCGATCACGCCCCCGCCGTCCCCGTCCCGGCCCCCGCCGTCCCCGTCCCGGCCCTCGCCGTCCCTGCCCCCGTACCCGTCACCGTCCCCCTCGCCCCCTCCACCGGGACCTCCACCTGGGCCACGAAGTCGGAGACCATGCGGTCGAAGAGGGTTGCGAGGTGGTGGAGGTCATCCGGGGCCCAGTCGACCAGGGCGGCCTGCATGCCCAGCAGGCCCGCGTCACGGACTCGTGTCACTGCCGTCCGGCCCTCTTCCGTGAGCCGGATGAGCTGGGCGCGACGGTCGTCGGGGTCAGGGACGCGCACCACGAAGCCGGACTTCTCCAGCTGCCTGAGCTGACGCGTGACATGGGACGCCTCCACGGACAGGCGGACGGCGAGCACGCCCGGCCGCAGCAGCTCGTCCGTGGCCAGGTGACGCAGGATCGCCACGGCGGCCCGGTCCAGCGGAAGTCCGACGAGGGACATCAGCCGTTCGTGCTGGCGGGCGCGACCGGCGAGGTACGTGATGCGGGTCAGGGCGCGCTCGATCGTGATCACGTCTGCGGAGACCTGCGCTGCGGAGACCTGTGGTGCGGGTGGCGGTGTGGGCATTACTTCACAGTACAGATACTTGCCAAACTCAAGCAAGATCCTCGCAGCAGCCTCACCCCCGCACCCCCACCCACGCCGGCGCGGCCCGGGTCGATCGTTGCTTGACTTAAGTAAGCTCAATCTGGTTGCCTAACTTAAGCAACGAAGAGTCGAAGAGTGAGAACCAGTGCCTGAAGCAGCAGGAGCGTCCCCCATGCCCTCCCCGACCGCCCGGCCGCCCAGACCCCCCAAGGCCCCCAGAGTCCCCGACGCGGCCGTCGCCGTGGCCCTCTTCGCCTGTTCGTTCCCCGGGAGTGTGATCACGTTCCCCGGTCAGGACCTGGACGTCCCCTGGTGGCCCGGCGTGGTGCTGGCGGCGGTCTCGTGCGCGGCGCTGGTCCGGCGTCGCGACCGCCCCCGCGGCACGGTCGCCGTGACCCTCGTCTGCGCGGTGGCCGCCTCCGCGCTCGGATACCTGCTCACGGTGCTGCTGCTCGCGCCGCTCATGACCGCCCTGTACTCGCTCGCCGTCGCCACCGACCGCAGGACCGCCAACACCTTCGCCCTCACCTGCATCGCCGTGCTCGTCGGCACCGGTCTGTTCGCCGGGCCGGTCGGCGAACCGCTGGTGCTCAAGCTGCTCGGTCCCACCGCCTGGCTGCTGCTGCCCACCTCGCTGGGCACGGTGACCCGGCTGCGCGCCGCCTATCTGGACGCCGTCCAGGCCCGCGCCGAGGACGCCGAACGCACCCGGGAGGAAGAGGCGCGCCGTCGGGTCGCCGAGGAGCGCATGCGCATCGCCCGTGATCTGCACGACGTCGTCGCCCATCACCTCGTCCTGGCCGGACTGCAGGCCGGGGCCCTCGCCCGGCATCTCCCCGCCCGCCCGGAGGAAGCCGCCCGTCTCACCGCGGACCTGACCGGCACCACCGCGTCGGCGCTGCGCGAACTCAAGGCCACCGTCGGCCTGTTGCGGCAGGCCGGGGATGCCGAACAGTCGGCCACCGGCACCTCCCCCACCCCGGGGATCGACCAGCTCCCCCTCCTGGCCGCCTCCTTCAAGGGAGCCGGTCTCGACGTGACGCTGCACACCGAGGGCGAGCCCGGTCCGCTCACCGCCGGCGCGGAACTCACGGCGTATCGGATCGTGCAGGAGGCCCTCACCAACGTCACCAAGCATGCGGGAGCCAGTACGGCCGAGGTGCGGATCGTGTACGCGGGGGACCGACTGGCGGTCACCGTCACGGACGACGGGAGTGCCCGCCCGAAGTCGTCGACCGCGGCCGGATCGGCCGGGTACGGGCTCATGGGGATGCGGGAGCGGGCCCGGTCGGCGGGCGGGCGGGTCCGGACGGGGCACCGGCCCGGCGGCGGCTACGAGGTGGTCACCGAACTGCCCCTGTGCACAGGGCAAAAGAACGAGTCCCACCCCGCCTGACACGGGATGGGACTCGTTCTCGATCTCGTTCTCTATGGAGCGCCGGGCAGGCCTTGCACCTGCATCTCCCCGCAGGAAGCGGGGCATCTTTCCTTGGACGACCAACGCAGAGGACGTTCACCGTTTTTGTTTCCCGGTGACCGGCTCAAGATCAAGCTTACCCCACCTTCGGGGTGCCGTTGACCACCGTTGACCACGGATGGCCACCGATGAGCAGCCGTGATCAGGCGACGTCGTCGACCTTCAACTCCGGCCCCACGACCAGGGTGATGACGTCCGCCGCGGCCGAACTGTCCGCCGTCGGCTGCAGGCCGGGCAGTCGGGAGGCGAGGACGGCGGCCTTGGCGTCGAGACCGGTCGGGTAGGTGACGGTCGTCTTCGTCACCGTCGTGGGCGCGTTGCCCGTGCCGGTGACGGTGTAGCCGGCCTTCTTCAACTTCTCGGCGACGTCGGCGGCGCGTCCGGAGACCCCGGTGCCGTTGAGGACCTGGACCTTCACGGAGGAGGCGTACACCACGTTCTTCTTCAACGCGTCCAACTGCGCCTTGGTGACCTCCTTGTCCTTGGCCAGGGAGGTGAACAGGTTCGCGGCCTGCGGGTACTGCCAGACGACGTTGGCCCTGTCGGTGGGCTGGTCGGCCTCGCGCCCGTAGTTGGGCACGGTCAGGAAGCTCAGCCGGTCGCTCGGTATCCCCTTGAGCTCGTTGGCGAGCCCGGTCAGCGGCTGGATGCCGGCCATGTCGGGGTCGGTCGTCAGCGACTTGGTGGCGGACTGCAGGAAGCCGAGCATCGCGCTCGGGCTGGAGAGCTTGGACTTGGCCTTCTTGGCCAGGGCGTCCATGAACTCCTGCTGGCGGCCGATGCGTCCGATGTCGGAGTTGTCGCCGACGCCGTAGCGGGCGCGGACGTAGCCGAGCGCCACCTCGCCCTTGACGGTCTGGCAGCCGGCGTCGATGTTCAGGTTGGCCTTCTCGGAGCGGATGGCCTGCTCGGGACAGACCTCGATGCCCTCCAGCGCGTCGACCATGCCTTTGAAGCCGGAGAAGTCGACCGACATGAAGTGGTCTATGCGCAGACCGGTGTTGGACTCGACGGTCTTGATGGAGCAGGCGGCGGCCTCGGCGACCTTGCCGTTGCTGCCGCCGATCGCGAACGCCTCGTTGATCTTGGCGTGGTGCAGGGAGGACGAGTCGCCGTCGCCCTTCTCGCAACCGGGTATCTCCACCCACGAGTCGCGCGGGAAGGACACGACCGAGGCCCACTTACGGTCGGCCGGTATGTGCAGCACCATCAGCGTGTCCGACTGCATGGTGGTCAGGTCCTTGCCGTACTTGGCGTTGGCGCCGTCGCGGCTGTCGGAACCGACGATCATGATGTTCTTCGAGCCGGGACTCAGGTTGACCGGGCGGTCCTTGCCCAACTTGTCGTCCACATCGGCCGAGTTGATGTTGTTGTTCAGGTCGTTGTAGACCCAGGCCCCGACCCCGCCCATCCCGAGGACGACGACGGAGGTCACGCCCGCGCTCCACGCGAGGATCCGCCCGCGCCTGGTCAGCCGCGTGCCGCCGCCGCCCTTGGCTCCGGCCGCCCTGCCCCTGTTCCCCCGGCCGGACGTCGCCTCCACCGCAGGCCGTCCACGCCTTCTCGTTCCGCTCACCGGCGCTCGCCCCTCCGCTTCGGCCGTCTCACCCCGTACACCGTGCTCGGATCGTCGGCGTTGGTCACCGCCGAACGACGGAACCCTACATGCGTGTAGGAATACGTCCGAGAAGCACTGGCGACTCAGGAGACTCACGGAGACACACAAGGGTTGCCCCCGCGCGCCCCCGAACTGCCCTCACACGCCCGCCGTCCGCCCCACGTCGCAACACGGCCCATGAGAACCGGACGGCAAGGATCGACGAACGCGCACCCACCACCCGTGTGCGTCCCCCCTTGCCCCCACCCGTTCGTCGGAAGGCTCCACCCGTGGCTGCCCCCACGCCCCTCGACCACTCGGCCTCCGGTTACTCCGTCGCCCACGCCTACTGGCTGGCCGAGGCCGCCCGCGCCGCCTACAGGTCACCGGAGGAGGCCGAGGACCTCGCCCGCTCCTGGGGCTTCGACCGCTTCCGCCACGTCTCCTCGCCGCACACCATGCCGTTCCCGATCGACGACACCCAGGCGTACGTCGCCGGGAGCGACCGGATGGTCCTGGTGGCGTTCCGCGGCACGGAGCCGCTGAACCTGCGCGACTGGCTGAGCGACGTCAACACCCCGCCCGTGCCCGGCCCGGCGCGGAAGGGGTTCGTGCACTACGGCTTCCACCGGGCGCTGGACGTCGTCCATCCGCAGGTCCGTGACACGGTCGCCGAGTTCAAGGACGACGGGCAGACGGTCTGGTTCACCGGCCACAGCCTCGGCGGGGCGCTCGCCATGCTGTCGGGGGCGCGCATGCACTTCGAGGCCCCCAACCTCGTCCCGCACGGCGTCTACACCTACGGCCAGCCGCGCACCTGCGACCGCGACCTGGCCAAGGCCTACGACACCGCGCTCAAGGGCCGCACGTTCCGCTTCGTCAACAACAACGACATCGTCCCGCAGGTCCCGCCCGCGCCCGCCTTCCAGCACGTCGACGCGGTCCGCTACTTCGACGCCGCCGGCAAGCTCCACGACCGTATGCCGGCGCTGGGACTCCTCGCCGACAAGGTCAAGGGCTCGACGGCCGATCCCTTCGCGCCCGCGTCGGACGGCGTGCGCGACCACTTCATGGACACGTACGTCACGTTGCTGGAGCGGAATCTGTAGCGGGACCCGGAGCGGAACCTCCCTGCACGATGAAGACGGCGATGTCGTGGGTGGGGCAGCAGCCCGGTTGCACCGGCCCGTGACCCGGCGGCGGATTGCGGATCACGTCCGCCGCGTCCGTCGCCTCGGGTGCCGGTCCGGCGGGACCGGGCTCGAGCGCGTAGACGATCAGCAGCTGGTCCGGGTCCTCGGGGAGGAGCAGGGTCCGGAAGGTGGAGGTGAGCTCGCCCAGCAGCGGGTGCCGGAGACGGTACGTGCCGTGCATGGGGTCGACGACGTCCTGTTCGTTCCACAGCCGCAGGAAGTCGGGCTCTTCCGAGGCGAGTTCCGCAATGAACGCGTTCGTCTCCTCGTCCTCGGGATGGCGGCCCACCTCCAGGCGCAGCCAGGCGACGACGTTGCGCGCCAGGACCGGCCAGTCGAGCACCAGTTGCCGGATGGCGGGCTGTCGGTACACCAGGAGGGCCAGGTTGCGCTCGGGCACGGGGTCGAAGTCGAGGAAGATCTTCGACGCCGGGCGGTTCCACGCCAGCACCTGCGTCCGGCGGCCCATGATGAACGCCGCCGTGTCCGGCATGTTGTCCAGCAGCCACTGCGCCCCTTCCGACACGCGGTCCGCGGCGGGCGGCTGTCGGCGGTCGGGGCGGGCGAGGTGGTGCAGATGGACGCGCTCCAGCTCGTCCAGGCGCAGGGCACGGGCCACGGCGTCGAGCACCGTGCCGGAGACCTTGTGGTTGCGGCCCTGCTCCAGCCGTATGTAGTAGTCGACGCCGACCCCGGCGAGCTGCGCCAACTCCTCGCGCCGCAGCCCGGGGACCCGGCGCAGCCCGCCGAACGTCGGCAGACCCACATCGGCCGGGCGCAGCCGGGCGCGCCTGGAGCGAAGGAAGGCGCGGAGTTCGGTGCGTCTGTTCAAGACCTCTCGACCTTTCCCGGCAGGCTCAGCCGTTCCCGGCAGGCTCAGCGGATGCATGCCGCAGCATTGTGAACCAGAGGCCCGTCCGGCCCCTCCCTCACCCCTGGTCGACCGGGCAGACTCGGTCCCGGCCGCTCACAGTCCCGGGCCGCCGAGAAATGTGACGCGCGGGGGTGGTCACAGCTTTCGGCGGTCCTGGGACGGCGGGCACTCGTGTCCGTTGTCCGGCAGGCCCAGGGAGTGCAGCGACGGCTCGCCGCCCGCCGGGACGACGAAGGTGAACGCGGCGGAGGTCGGGGGGATCCGGAGTGTGCGCTGGTCGCCGAAGGTGAGCGTGGGGTGGGGCTCCCAGGGGCAGCCGGCCCGCTCCAGCGCCGTGACGACGTCCGCGTAGGACGGGGCGCCGGGGAAGGAGCCCGTCCCGTCGGTGAGCTCCGGCGGCAGGTCCACCGTCTCGCGCCAGGTCGGAAGGCTCACCAGTCGCACCTCGCGGCACCGGCAGACGAATATCTCCAGGTCGCCGTATCCGTAGAGCCGGGGCAGGCGGCTGCGCGGGCGTGTCGGGTAGCCGATCTCGCTGGGGTCGGCGCCGAGGGCCGCCGTGACGGCCGCCCAGGGCGCGCCGACATACACGGGGCCGAGGCGGGCGGTCAGGGCGGCGGAGGCAAGAAGGTCGACCAGAGCCGGAGACACGGGTGGAGCGTCGCAGCAGGTCAGTGGGGCTGTCCAGCGGATTCCCGCGGAACGGCCCCGGTCCGCGCGGGCGGGCCGGGGCCGTGGGGCTGGGTGAGGCGGGTCGGTTACGGGGCGTTGATCAGGCCGACCGGCGGGACCGACACCGTGCGGGCGCCCTGGGTACCGCCGAGGACGACCTTGCGGAGGGAGACGTTGTTCTTGGTGCTGGTCTCCTGGAGGCGGTTCGCCGGGTTGGCGACGACCTGGATGTAGTAGGTGCCGTTCGGCAGGTCGGTGATGTCGAAGGACTGGCCGGGACGGTACTGGGTGTACGTGTCACCGGAGCCGACGTCGAGGACCTCGCGCACGGAGATGGAGTTCTGCTGGCCGCAGGCGGTCGACAGATCGGTGTTGTAGGGGTGCCAGTTGGCGTTCTTCACCGTGTAGTCGACGGCGTCGGTGTTGGCCAGGCAGAAGGCCTCCTTGCCGCTCTTCACGATGTCCTTCTGGTCCGCGGACAGCAGGTGGTAGCTGGCGAAGTCCGTGAAGTGCCAGTGCTCGTGGCCGATGCGCGGGTCCCACTCCATGGTGCCGGCCGGGGTGTAGCCGATCTGCTTGCCGGCGGCGTCGTAGAAGTACTGGTACGAGTCCATCAGGTCGGCGCCGGGCTTGCGGAAGCCGTCCACGACGAGCGGGGCGGGGCCCGCGTTCCAGACGTTGGCGCTGAAGGCGAGGTAGTCCTTGCCGGGCGCGTCGCCGTCCTCGCCGTCGGTGACGGCGATGTCCCAGGCCGGGAGCGAACGCAGGTCCGGCTTGGGCACGTTGGCCGGGAGGCCCGCCCGGCCGGTGGGCCGCTTGGCGTTGGCCTTCAGCCCGGGCGCGATCCGGGAGCCGTCGGTGTGACCGGCGCCGTCGCCGAGGTGGTGGGCGAGACCGCGGTCCTCCAGGGCGTGGGAGAGCGCGGAGGGGGTGGGGGCGTCCGCGCCGCGGGGGCCGTAGTGGTGGTTGGCCCCGGGCGCCCCCATGGCTCCGGCGGAGTGCCCGCCGTGCCCGCCATGGGCCGACGACGAAGAGGACGACATCGACGAGCGCATGCCGACGCCGCCCTCGCCGCCTTCCCCTCCGTCGTCGTACTGCCGGACCGTCACCTTGATGGTCTGCTGGTCGTTCGGGATCCCGAACAGGTCGCGGTACTTCTTCGCGACCGACACCTGGGCCGTGTACTCGCCCGCGGGCAGGTCGATCTGCCGGTCGTAGTCGACGGCGGTGGTGTTGGCCGCCCAGCCCTTCTCGACGCCCCACACCGAGCCGAGCGTGAAGGGGTTGGTGGGGCAGCTCTCCGGATAGTGCGAGGTCGCCGGGGCGTCCGGACGCAGCCGCCCGGAGGCGTTGTTGGGACAGAACGCGCCCGTGGTCTTCTGCACCTCGGCCCCGGACGCGTCCTTGACGGACACCTCCAGGAAGCCGGGCAGCCCGCTGAAGTCCTTGACGGTGCCGGCGGGCAGCGTCTTCGTCTTCACCTTCGACCCGTCGCGCAGGATCTGCTGGGCGACGACCGGGTCCTTGTACGACTTGCGCGTCACCTTGAACTCGAGGGGCGCGTTGTCGACCGTGACGTAGGTGCCGAGGTCGAAGTCGAGGTTGAACCCGCCCTCCCACTCGTACCGGTCGAGGATCACGGACTTCGAAGCGGCGACGAGCTTGAGCTTCGGCACGCCGGGTGTGCTCGCGGGCGCCGCACCGGCGCCGGGAGCGGCCCCGGCGACGGCGACGACGGTGAGCGCGGCCCCCGCGGCGAACGCCGCACGCTGAAGGCCCTTGCGATGGTGCTGTCTGGTCATCGGTTCCTCGTCTGCGAGTGCCATGGTCAGTGGCATCGGACTGGACAGCCCACGATCCGGCCACCTACCCGGACGCACCCCACGCGCCCCGGCCATGACTGTGAGCACCCTGTGAGAGTCCCAAATGACAGTTCCGGGTTGCCTGTTGCCAGGAATCAGCAAAAGAACCCCCGCCAACTACCCCCACCCAAAGGCCAGTTCACCAAAAGTTCACCCGTCCGAGTGAGCCCTCGCCGACCCGTCCACAGCACGCCGTGGAGCGGCCGACTGCTCCAGGTGAACGACGACGGTGGAGTGGAAGCGCTGCACGGCGTCGTCGACACTGCGGATGAAGCCGGACTCGGCGTTGCCGCGACCGCTGCCCATCCCCTTGACGAGGGTGAGCCGGAATCCGCTGATCGTCGCCCCGTTCTTCGGCAGTAGGTCGGCCGGTTCCGGACGAAGCCGCTCCAGGGTCCCCCGGGGCCCGCCCGAACCGCCCTCGACCAGGGTCTCCACATGGAGATCGGCAGGCGCCTCCGCCAGCCGCCGGACGAGCCGCTTCGCCCAGGTCAACGGGTAGCCCTGGTCGGGCGCGGGAATCTCGACGGACGTCCGCAGCCGGCCGGTGCGCAGGTCGGCCCCGACCGCGAGCACCCCCGGCGTCCCCTCGATCCGCAGCTCCGCCTGCAGCTTCCCCTCCGCGCACAGCTCGTCGGCCATCCGCGCCCGGCGCGCGCCCGGATCGGTGCCCCGCCGGGCCCGCTGCACGGGCAGCACCTTCTGCCCCAGCTCACCGCCCAGCCCCAGGCTGACCTGACGGATGAGCCGCTCCCAGCTCTCGACGACCTCCAGCGCCCGCGCGTCGCCCGGACACAGGGTCTCGTCGTCGATGCCCTTGCGCACGGGAACCCAGGACGCGCCCATGTTCTGGAAGCCGTGGCATCCCGAGTTGTCGTGCTGGAGGTAGCGCAGCAGTTCCTGGAGCAGCCAGGCGTGCGCGCTGTTGCCGACGCCCTCGTGCCGGATGAGCAGTTGGGCCTGGTGCGCCACCTCGGCCCAGGACAGGTGCCGCAGCGCCACCTTGTGCTTGCGCCGGCCGTCGATCTTGACGTCGACGAGCGGACTGCCCTCGAGGGCAACGTCGTTGGAGAGCGTGATGACGGCCTCGTAGCCGCGCCGGGCGGCGATGTCCATGTAGGCCTGCACCTGCTCGGGGCGCAGCGCGTTGCCGTTGGTCTTCGTCTCGACCAGCGCGGTCCACAGCTTGCCTGCGCGCTCGACGCGGATGACGCCGTCCGGGCGGCGCGGGGCGTCGCCGTGCGGCAGGGACACCTCGGTGAACGTCTCCATCCGGCCCGCCGGAGCGCCGAAGGCGGCCGTGAGCCGCCGCCCGAACTCCGGGACCTGCGCCATCACCGACAGCAGTACCGAGGTCGCCCGGGTCTCGCGGTCCGGGTCGCTCTTGAGCGCGGAGACCGGGAAGAGCCGGGCGTCCTTCCATGACTCGTTCTCCGCGAGGGACTTCTTCGCCGTCTTCGGCAGAGTCACCTTCTTCTTGGCGGTGCGGGGCCGTGCCGCGGCCTTGCGCCCCGGCTCCGTGTCGTCGTCGGTGGCGGGACGCGGGGCGGGGACGGCGGGGAGCGTGGCGGCAGTGTCCGTCGTCACCGGGACGTGCTCGACGGCGGGGTGGACCGCGACGCGGACGGCGCCGTCGGCGGCATCCTGTCCGACCGAAGCACCGGATCCCGCATCGGTGTCGGTGTCCGTTCCCGTGTCGGCACCCGCTTCCGTGTCGGTGTCCGTGTCCGCGTCCGCGTCGGTGTCCGCCGCGTCGTCGATGTCGACGCCGAAGTCCGTCGCGAGGCCGGCCAGGCCGCTGTCGTAGCCCTGTCCGATCGCCCGGAACTTCCAGTCCTCCCCGCGCCGGTACAGCTCGCCGAAGATGAACGCGCTGACCGATCCGGCGTCGTCGATGGCGAACCGCAGCAGGTCCTCCCCGGCCCCGTCGGCCAACGTGACCCGAAGGTCCTCCAGTTCGCCGAAGCCGGCGCCCTCGTAGCGGCTGGCGGCGACGACGATCCGGTCCACTTCGGCCGGGATCGCCGTCAGGTCGAACCCGATCCGGTCCTCGCTGCCCTCTCCCACGGGTGCCTTGCCCAGGAGTTGAACGCTTCCGTCCGGGGCGTCCGGGTGGTTGTAGAAGTAGAAGTCGGCGTCGCTGCGCACCTTCCCCTTCTCGTCAAGGAGGAGAACGGAGACGTCCGCGTCGCCCTCCCCGGTCGGGCTGGCCCACCCGAGGCTCACCACCACCGCGTCGACGTTTTCACTCAGAGCCGCCAGACCCACGTTGGCGCCCTTGACCATCTCGTGCACAAGCCCCCCTAAACGGCCCCCACCGATGTGACACGCGCCACACGTGACGCGCGGTCAGACTCTAATACCAACAGGGTTGATCTCGGGGCGTTCCGCAGGAAAAGCCGTACGGCGACGGCCCGGGAGGTCGTCGCCGTGGGCTTGGGGTGGGGTGGGTCAGAGGGCGTATCTCGGCTTCAGGTGGCGCCAGAAGTCGCGGAGCATCCACTTGTCGAACTCGGTGATCTGGGTGGCGCTGCCGGCGTTCATGAGGAAGCAGCACTGGCCGGTCGGGGTCCAGTCGTAGAAGTCGTCGAGGCCGAAGGTGTGGCCGACTTCGTGCAGGTAGATGTGGATGTTCTCCTGGTTGAGGGTGGACGTGAAATACTCCTGGCCGACCCGCTGGCCCCAGTCGCCGCCGGCGCCGCCCTGGAAGCCCTTGGTGAGCCAGAGGGACTGGTCGTAGTGGCGGGCGGTGCCGCCGGGGCAGCGGGAGTAGTTGCCGTCCTGATGGAAGAAGCGGCCGCAGTCGGGGGCGCACTGCGGGGCGCCGGCGCCGTCGAGGACGTTGGTGTAGACGTCGACCGAGTTGTCGGTCCACTGGAGGGTGGCGCGGTTCTTGACCGCCCAGCCGACGATGTTGACCGGGACCGTGGTGTACGGCCAGTTGTTGTAGCCCCGGCCGTTCTCCACCTGCGCGGCCATCCACTTGGCGAACTGCTTCTTCAGAGCCGCGTGGATCTGGTCGCGCAGCGCCGTGCTGACGGGGGCGTCGGACTCCCAGCGGACGCAGTAGTTGATGCTGCCCCGGTTGGCCATGACCTGGTCCCAGCCGTAGTTCCGGAAGCCGTAGAGGTCGGGGTAGGTCGTCGAGACGTGGTTCCAGACCTGGTTCAGCGGCTGGACGAGGTTCGACGGCGGGCTCCACTCGTCGGCGGCCTCGGCGCGGGGAGCGGCGACGCCGGTCGAGTGGAAGAGGAACGCGGCGAGCGCCGCGAGGACGGTGAGCAGTCTTGCGGAGTGCCTGTGGCTATGCCTGTGCCTATGCCTATGCCTGTGCACGGTGAACTCCTCGTGTGGGGTACGGGATTCACTTGCTTTCGCGGTCGTGCTTCGTTCCCTGCTTCGTTGTTCCTTTCCGGGTTGCCGCCGGGGCCGTCCAAGTTGCCGTGTTTCGGTCCTGACATCGTCCGGGTGGTTCCGTGGCGAGTCCGGGGTGGGGAGGGGGGCGTGGACGTCATCATGAGCCGGTGTTTCACTCCCTTCGGGTTCCGCTGACCGCGCTGCTCGCCGCCCTCGCCCTGCTCGTCGGGCCCGCGTGCGTTCCCGTCGGGCACGGGGTCGGTGCGCCGCCCGGGGCGTTCGGGGCGTACGTCGGGTACGACGACGCCGCCGTGCGGCGGATCGCGGGGCTCGACGCGTGGCTGGGCGCGGCCACCCCTCGCGTCGGGCACGCGTATCTCCCGGGGGACCGGTGGAGCAACATCGAGGGCGCGCCCGGGTATCTGGAGTACTGGGCGCAGTGGCGCAAGGCCCGCGCCGACCGGATGTTCGTCCTCAACGTGCCGATGCTGGAGGGCACCGAGGAGCACCTGCCGGACGCCGTCGTGCGGGAGGAACTGCGCAGAGGCGCTCGCGGCGACTACGACGAGCACTTCCGGACGCTGGCCCGGCGGCTCGTCGGACTCGGGGTGCCCGATGCCGTGCTGGTGCTGGGGTGGGAGATGAACGGGATCACCTACACCCATCGGTGCGGGCCCGATCCACAGGCCTGGAAGCGGTACTGGGTGCGGATCGTCCAGGCCATGCGGTCGGTGAACGGCGGCGGGCGCGGCGGGCAGGGGTTCCGGTTCGAGTTCACGCCCAGTCGGGGGCTGGACGCCGTCCCGTGGACCGCGTGCTATCCCGGCGACCGGTATGTGGACGTCGTCGGCATGGACGCCTACGACCAGCCGCACGGCATGTCCTTCGAGAGGCAGGTCGCCGAGCCGTACGGGCTCGCCGCGCAGGTGCGGTTCGCGCGGGCGCACGGCAAGCCGGTCTCGTATCCGGAGTGGGGGCTGTACCGCAACGGCGACAACCCGGAGTACGTGCGGGGCATGCTCACCTGGTTCGCCGAGCACCGTCCGCTCTACCAGACCGTCAGCGACTACTGCCCGCACGGCGTGTGGCGGTGCCCCGACAATCCCCGGTCCTCGGCGGTCTACCGCGCGCTGGTCGCAGGGCCGTTCGGCTGAACCTGGCCGACCCGCCCGGCCCCTTCCCTCCCCGGCCGCGCCACCGGTCCGATGATCCCAAGATGGGACGAGAACACCATGCGCACCTCCGCGCCGCACCCGGGGTCCGGGCCGCCCTCCTCGCCCTCCTCGCCCTGCTCCTGCTCGCGCTCGCCGCCGTGCCGGCCGCAGCCGGAAGCGACGGGCACACCGGGTCCACCGGTCACACCGGTCACACCGGGTACGACGGGAACAACAGAGGCGGCGATACCGCCCGCCGCGCCGTCCGCGCGCACGAGGCGGCCCGCGAGCGGGTCGAACGGCTCCGGGAGGCCGACGCCCGGGACTCGACGATCAAGGACGCCGAACGCCGACGTCGGACCGTCCGCAACGAACTGTGGGACCGGCTGCGGGCCGCGGCCCGGGGCTCCGGCGATCCGGTCGCCGTCGACCCGTCCGGGCGGGGCGGCCGCTGCCGCTTCGGTCAACGCAGCCGCCCACCCCAGCCCAAGCCGGAGTCGGAGTCCGAGCCCAAGCCCGAGTCCGCCTCCGAGTCCGCGTCCGAGTCGCGCGCTGACCTCTGGACCGCTCCGACGCGGCGCTACTGGCTCTCCGCCGGCTACGCCGCCAAGGGCTCCCGCTGGGCCCGCCGCCACACCGGCCAGGACTTCGCCGTGGACTCCGGGACGCCCGTGTACGCCGTCGGCGCCGGTACCGTCCGCGCCACGACCTGCGGCGACGGCTTCGGCAACCAGGTCCTGATCCGGCACGGTGACGGCTACTTCACGCAGTACGCCCACCTGTCCCGCATCGACGTGCGCAAGGACCAGCGCGTGACGGCCGGCCAGCGCATCGGCCTCTCCGGCGCATCCGGCAACGTGACCGGCCCGCACCTGCACTTCGAGGTACGGATCACCCCGTATCACGGCTCCGAGGTGGCCCCGCTGCCCTGGCTGCGCCGGAAGGCGGTACCGGTGTCGAGGACGCCGGCGGTGCCCTGAACATCGGGGCTGCCCCACCGACCAGGGGCAGCCCCGAGCGCCGCCGGGGGGAGGCTCGGTGCCGGACGCCTTGCCATGACGGCCGTAGGGGTCCAGCCAGTCGACTCCCGGCAGGTCCGTCCCCCGGGCGGCGACTCCAGGCTGCCGTGCCCGGGGCGGCGACGCACGCCGGTACCCGGAAGATCCGTACACGTAGCCGGGACGGGCGTCCCTCCCCCGCGCTACCTAGGTACTCGCGGGGATCTCCGTACGTGAGGCGATCCCCAGCTTGGCGAGGATGTGCTCGACGTGGGCGTCGACCGTCCGCTTGGAGATGACGAGCCGTTCGGCGATCTCCCGGTTGGACAGCCCCTGCGCGACGAGCGCGGCGACCTCCCGCTCCCGCCGGGTGAGGGCGTCCGCGGAGCGCGGCGGCTCGGGGGACGTCCTGGGCGCGGGGGGACGCACAGCGGCACCGGCACCGGCACCTGTGCCGGCCGCCACCGGCACGTCCGCGTCCGCCCGGACCGCCGCCAGCACCTCCCGTCCCGACAGCCGCGCCCCCGTCTCCCGCCACCGCTCGAACCCCTCCGGACCCAGCGCCGCCCGCACCGCCTGCTGCGCCGCCTCCTGCTCCTCGACGAGTCGCGGTAACAGCGCCACCGGATCGCCGCTCAGCCGGCGCGCGTTCTCCGCGTACCCGAGCAGCCAGCAAGCCCGTACGTACCGCTCCTGCCGGACCGCGTGCCAGGCCAGCCCCAGACAGGCCAGCGCCGCGACCAGCACCTCGCCGATCTCGCTGGTGGCCTCCAGGCCCCGGCGCAGGCACTCCTCGCCCTGCGCGTCCTGGCCGGTGAGCATGAGGATGACACCCCGGGTGGCCATCGTGGACGCGTACAGCTGGCGCTCGCCGCGGCCCTCCAGATACGCCAGGCCCGTCGCGCACAGCTCCAGCGCGCCGTCGGTGTCCCCGAACACGGCCCGCAGCAGCGCGGCCTCGTAGTGGACGACGCCGATGCCGAGGCCGTCGCCCGACGCGACGATGCGCAGCCGGGCCGACTCCACCTGCGCCAGCCCCTCCTCCACCGCGCCGCCGAACGCCGTCAGCGCGCCCAGATAGGCCTCCGCGGACAGCTCGACCCGCGTCTCACCGCACCGCCGGGCCACCGCGTACGCCTGCGGGAACCGTTCCGACGCCGTGTCCATGTCGGCCGTCCAGACGGCGAAGATGCCGGTCATCAGGAGTCCCCAGGCGCGCTCGGGACCGTCCTGCGGCACCAGCTCCAGCCCCTTGTCGATCCAGTGCCGGCCCTCCGACAGCGTGCCCGCGGCCCGCCAGTACGGGCCGAGCCGGGTGGCCAGCCACAGCGCGTCCACCGCCCGCCCCTCGGCCGCGCACCCGTACTCCAGGGCCGCCCGCACATCGGCGGTCTCCTCCCGCACGGCCCGGTGCAGCACGGCCTGCGCCGGGCTGAGGAACTCGTCCCAGAACCGGCCGACCAGCCGCTCGTAGTAGGCGAAATGCCGCTCGCGGACGGCGTTGCGCTCACGGACGGCGTCGTCCGCGCCGCCCTCCGCGGCCGGGCGTCCGGCCCCGTACTCGCGGATGGTGTCCAGCAGGCGGTAGCGGGAGCCGTCCTCGCCGATCCGCTGCACGACGGACTTGTCCACCAGCCCGATCAGCGCCGCCACCACCTCGCTCGCGGGTAATTCGCCGCCCCCGCAGACCAGTTCGGCCGCAGTCAGCTCGAAGGAGCCTGCGAAGACGGACAGTCGGGCCCACAGCAGCCGTTCCTGCGGGGTGCACAGGTCGTACGACCAGTCGATGGCCGTGCGCAGGGTCTGATGCCGGGTCAGGGCGGTGCGGCGGCCCCCGGTGAGGACCTCGAAGCGCTGGTCGAGCCGGGCGGCCAGCTCGGCCAGCGGCACCGCGCGCAGCCGTACGGCGGCGAGTTCGAGCGCGAGGGGCATGCCGTCGAGCCGGTCGACGAGCGCCAGCGTCCGCTCCCGGTCGCCCTCCCCGACGGCGTTCCCGCCGGTGACGGCCGCGGCCCGCTGCAGAAAGAGGCTGACGGCGTCGCCCCTGGTCAGCGGGGCGATCGGGACGCAGTGCTCGCCGGGGACGTCCAGCGGCTGCCGGCTGGTGGCGAGCACGCTCAGCCCGGCGGCCTCGCGCAGCAGGATGTCGCAGAGCATCGCGCACGCGTCGACCAGGTGCTCGCAGGTGTCCAGCACCAGCAGCATGCGCCGCTCCCGCAGATGCTCGACGACCGCGTCCAGCGGAGTCATCCCCGGCTGCTCCGGAAGCTCCAGGACCCCCGCGAGGGTCGCCGGCACCAACTCCGGGTCGTGCAGCGCCGAAAGCTCCACCAGCTGCACGCCGTCCGCGAACCGGGCCGCCGCCGCGCCCGCCGCCCGCAACGCCGTGCGGCTCTTGCCGACGCCGCCCGGTCCGACCAGCGTGACCAGCCGGAACCGGCCCAAGACCCCTTTGATCAGATCGAGTTCCTCGATCCGCCCCACGAAACTGGTCATCTCCACAGGGAGTTGTCCGCCCCGCCGCTGACCGAAGCCGAATCCCATGCCACCCCCGCGCGCGCCCTTCACCGATCGACCACCACCATCACACCGTAAGCACACGACTGCCGAGCGTGAACGGCGCGAGGTGATCCTGATGGGCGTAGGTATCACCCGGGACGGGGACGGAATTCGCGCGCCCGCGCGAAGGATGACGGCGTCCCGACCTCACCCGGACGAGTGAGTCCGCTGGGACTGGTGTGTTCCGTGGGACGAGTGGGGCCGGTAGACGGAGAGCGCCCAGATCACGAAGACGTCGATGGAGATCTGGATGACCGCCCAGAACGGCGCGTACGGCAGGAACAGGAACTGCAGGATCAGACTCAGCGAGGCCAGCGTGATGCCGCTGACCCGCGCCCACTCGGCCTTCTCGATCCCGCCGAGCAGCGCCCAGCCGGTCAGTGTCGCGACCACGCCGACGGCGAGCAGCAGCCAGCCCCACCCGGTGAGGTTCATCTCGTAGGCGTAGGAGCCGACCCGGGCGTACACGTCGTCCTCGGCGATCGCCGCGATGCCCTGGAACACGGCGAGGACCCCGCTCACGAACATGAGCACGCCCCCGAAGACCACCCCGCCGGCGGCCAGCCCACCGCCCGTGGACGGAGCCGATGTCGAGCCGGGCGTGCCGGTGCCCTGGTGGGACGGGTCCCAGACAGGGGACTCCTTGCGCCTCGACGGCGGGGGCTGGGAGTGCGGCTGATCGCTCATGTTCCGACCATCCGTCCGGGGGAGGGCCGCCACCACGGGGGGTGCGCCGTATGGGTGAGCCGGCATGCGGGCGGGCCGGTCGGCCCCTTCACTGGAGTCTCCGGAGGATTGATCTTGGAGGCGAGATGGCACGGACGAGCCCGAAGAAGGGCGTGAAGAAGGTCGTACTGCTGGCGGCGACGGCGCTCTGTTGCACCACGTTGCTGACCGGCTGCTCCGACGACGACACGCCCTCCTCGGTGTCCAGCGCGGCCAGCAAGGCGGCCTCCGCCGCCGAGTCGGCCGCCAGGTCGGTGGCCGGCGAGGCGACGGCGGCCGCGTCCTCGCTCGCATCCTCGGTCGCGTCGTCGGCCTCGGACGCGTACGCGTCGGCGACGGCGGAGGTGGGCCGCGAGCTGGACGAGATCAAGGGCGGCACGGACGTCAAGGACGATGTGAAGCTCGGCACGCCCGCGGCCGACGGCGACCGCAGCACGGTCGAGGTGACGGTCACCAACAGCGCCGACTCGACGAAGTCCTTCGCCGTGCAGGTGGACTTCGAGGACGCGAGCGGCAACCGGCTGGACGCGGTCCTGGTCACCGTCTCCGACGTGGCGGCGGGCAAGACCGGCACGGCCACGGCCCGCAGCAACCGCGCACTCTCCGGCGAGGTGAAGACGGAGGTGGCGAAGGCGGTGCGCTACTAGGGCATACGGGTGACTGCCAGGGCGGCCTAGGCCATCCAGAAGAAGACGGCCGTCATGCGCTTCTCCTCCAGCGTGGTGCCGGAGTAACCGGTCGCGGTGTGCACGAGGTTGGCGTGGTAGAGCAGCAGCCGGTTGTACTTGTGAGGCACCCGGACGTCCTCCTCGAAGGCGTCCGGCGCGACGAACCGGGTGCCGAGGGCCTCGACGAGGCTGTTGTGCGGGGCCTGGACGACGTTCCCGCCGAGCCGGCCGCCGGGCAGGGACTGCCGGTAGAAGCTGGTCCCGCAGTCCTTGGGGACGGACGGGTTGAGGTACAGCACGGCCGCGTACCGGCACAGCGACCGCGAGTCGGAGTGCGGCCGGGGCGTGCTCTCGCCCTCGCCGACGACCTGGATGCAGTTGTGGTTGAGGGTGCCGCCGCCGGGAGCCTGCTGCACCCACAGCTTCTGCGCGCCGGTCGCCTTCCTCACCAGCCGCTCCACGCGCCCGAGTTCGGCGGGCTCCAGCCCCGGCATGGTGCGCAGTCCGGGCCAGCTCTCCGCCGTGTACGGATACCCCTCGACCCAGTCGTCCTTGGCGAGACAGCGCGCGCGGATGGCGGCGATGTCGGCGTCAGGGAAGACGTCGTCGAGGACCCAGTAGTCCCGGCCCTTGGTGGGCTTGCGGTAGGGCAGGACGGGAAGCGGTGCGGCCTGCGGGGCCCGCCGTGGCATGGACATGCAGCGAATCTAGGTCGAGGCCTCACCAGGACTCGCCCGCGTTCCGGTCGGGATTCACCCGCGAAGTGGTCAACGTTCCGTCAACGCGGACAGCGGCATATAGGACCGTTTCTGTCCTCCAGAGGTGTCAGAGTGCCTTCACGGACGCAGGACGTGTCACGAATCCGGCCATGAATCCCGCCACGATCGGAGCACCCGATGAGCCGCCACATCCAGGTCACCTTCGACGCCCACGACCCGCAGGCGCTGTCGGCCTTCTGGCGCGACGCACTGGGCTACGTCCATCCCGGCCCGCCCGGGGTCGATCTGCCCGAGGGGGCCGACCCGCTGGCCGCGTGGGACGAGTTCCTCGCGCGGGTCGGCGTCCCGGAGGAGGAACGCAACACGATGTCGGCCATCGAGGACCCGGACGGGCGCGGACCGCGGGTGTTCTTCCAGCAGGTGCCGGAGGACAAGGTCGCCAAGAACCGCGTCCACCTCGACGTCCGTGCGGCTCCCGGGCTGGAGGGGGAGGAGCGGATGGCGGCACTGGAGGCCGAGTGCGACCGGCTCGTCGCACTGGGAGCGACGCGCGTACGCCGCCACGAGCCGGCTCCCCCGATGAGCATGGGCTGGATCGTGCTGACCGACCCCGAGGGCAACGAGTTCTGCCTGGACTGACGTGCGGGAACCCCGTCCGCACCGGACGGGGTTCCCTCGCCTCGCCCTAACCCCGGTAGAAGAAGACCGAACGCAGTTGGAGCCGGTCCGAGGCGGGACGGCCGTGCGGGCGCAGGGTCCAGGTGTCGCCGGAGCAGTCGGGCCCGGTGAAGACGATCGCGAACTCGTCGGTGTCGTTGTGCGGGGCGAAGGCGGGCGAGGAGGCGTCCGGATCCGCGACTTCGGGAAGCGTGATGCACTCGCCGCTTGCCGGGTCGGAGAGGCTGACCGACAGCGGCTGCCCGTCGAGACCGATGACCTGGTACCCGAAGGTGCCGGTCGCGGCCTGGGCAGGGGTGGCCAGAACGGCCGTGAGGGCGAGGGCCCCGCAGGCGGCGGCGAGGGGGTGCAGAAGACGCACGAGGTTTCTCGTTTCGTGAGGAGAGCCAGGTTCGCCTGCACCTTTGCCGCCGACTGCGTCCCCTACGCAGCGATCAACAGCGGGAAGGTTTCTCTGTCATCCGTTCGGACCAGCGAACAGATCATCGGCGACGGTGGCATGGACAGCCCGCTCGGACCAGACGGTGAGCTGATCGAGGTCGGCGCAGGCTTCGACGCGCTCGCGAACGCGGTCAGGGACGTCGATGCCGCGCCAGCGCAGGATGTTGAGGATCATCTCGACGCTATTCGAGATCTTTCCCTGCTCGATTCCCTGCTCGACGCCCTGCCCCCGCACCTCTTCGGCGAGCGGGTGCCGCCAGAAGTACTGCATCGTCGTCATCAGGTCCCTCCACATCTGCTTGGCCTGGGGGTCCGCCAGGCACGAGTCGACGAACTGCACAAGCACCGCGGCGCTGTCCTCGTCGATGGTCCGTAGGGCGGCTGCCAGCGATTCCAGTATGCCCGCGGCTTTCGGACCGCGACCGTGTGTCATCGCGGAAAACACCGCAAGGGTGACGTTCCGCGCGGCCTCCCGCTCGTCCGCGATCACCGGAACGTTGTCCGGCCCGAGGACGAACGGCTGAACCGTCATCGACGGCATCCCCCGCACGCCGACCCGGATCGGCTCCGCCGCCCAGCGAGCCGTGGCGCTGTTCTGCGTGACGACGATGAGGACCGGATCGCAGCGGTACTTCTCCAGCAGATACGCCAGGTAGTACGGCCAGCTGCGGCGCTTGCGCGCGTCCGGCTGGCTCTGCGACTCCACGACCAGCAGGTACGTGCCCTCGTCGGTCTCGGCCCGCAGCAGTGTGTCCACGCGCCGCTCGATGGGCTCGATCTCGGTGAGGTCGACGTTCAGGGCGGCGAAGTCGTGTGGCTCGGGGAACGGAACGTGGAGCACTTGTTGCAGGGCACGGGTCAGCAGCGCGGGATCCTTCTGGAAGATCCGGTGCAGGGCTTCGTGCGAGGAGCCGACCATCGGCTCTCCTTTCTGTACGACGTGATCAACGAACTACGCCGCATTCAGTTCGCACCACACCAGCTTGCCCCGGTGGCCCAGCCGGGACAGTGGCTGCCAATGCCACAGGTCCGAGCAGGCCCGCACCAGCGCCATGCCCCGCCCCCCTCGCGCACCTCCTTCACTCCATACGCACAGAAGCTCCCGGAATTGTGGCCTCCACCACAGCGCGCCCGGGGCGCTGCTGCTGAAGTGACCGGATGATCGGTCTTCTGCTTCGCGTGCTCCCGTTCTGGGTGCGCGAGCCTCTGCTTGTCGTCTTCGGCGTCGTCTTCAGCGGCTTCCTCTTCTACGCGGCCGTTCGCGACGACGAGTGGAAGATGGCCGCCCTCGGGGCCGCCGTGGTCGTGTTCACCGCCATCCGCGTGTACACCATGAACCGCGAGCTGAAAGCCCGTCGGCTGCTCAAGGACGCCGAGGGCGCGCCGTCCGCGTGACCTCGTCCCCCACCGACACCTTTCCCGCCCGGCGTACGGCGAAGTACGCGCCGAACGCGATGCCCGCGTCGGAGCCGGGTGTGCGGCGGTAGGTCGCCAGGGTGCGCAGGGGTTCCGGGCCGTCGCGGCGGCCGGTTTCCTGGTCGACCATCGTGATCGCGCAGCGGATCGTCCGTTCCGTGAAGGTGAGTTCGGTACCGGCTATGGCCAGGTGGGTCGCCTCGTCCTCGGTGTGCGGGGCGGGCCAGCCGTCGATGACCAGGTTGGGGCGGAAGCGGTTCATGGGGAGAGGGCTCGAACCTCGGGCCGCCAGGCGGTCGTTCAGGGCTGACAGGGTGGCGCGGGAGACGACGTGCAGACGGTTGCTGTTGCCTGCCGGGGGATCGACCCGGACCAGCGTGCTGGGGACGCCCAGCAGGTCGGTGAGCCAGGCGTTGGCCGCCGCGCCCTCGCCCTTGACCGGGTCCCGGCCCGGCGCGCTCAACGTCAGTTCCCCGTCGACGAGTTGCGGGGTGATCAGCGCCAGGCCCGGGTCGCCCCACTGCCAGCGGGCGTCGCCCTTGTCGTCGAGGATCGCGTAGCCGCGGTCGTTCAGGAGACCGCTCGGGGTCACCGTCGCCTCCGTCAGTGCGATGCCCGCACAGCCCTTCACCGGGTAATACGTGATGCCTGTCAGCCTCGCCGCCGTCATCCCCGACTCCCCCCGTCGCTCCCCGGACCTTCCCCGTCCAAGAACTTTTTGCCGAACCCTGTGAGTCCGAACCGCTTCCCGCCCGTATTCCTGTGTGTCGGAGCCCACCGGGCGGCGACATAGCGGCGGATTCCCCGACCGGGCAGGAGGAACGGTGCAACTTTCGCGGAACGCGATGGGAACTCTCTTCGTGGGCGGCGCGATGACCCTCACGCTCGGAGCGCTCGCCTACCCATCGATGCTCGGGCTGGACACGGTGTCGACGTCCACCGACCGGATCATCGCCAACACCCAGTGGGGGCCGCTGACAGAGGGCGACCGCAACTTCGTCGTGGCGGTGCGCGCGGCCGGCCTGTGGGAGTACCCGGTCGGGCAGATCGGGCTCCAGAAGGGCCAGAGCAAGGCTGTTCTCATCGCGAGCCAGCACCTGATCGACGGACACGCCGCGCTGGACGAGACCGTTCGCAAGATCGCGCCGATGCTGAACGTCACGATCCCCAACGTGGCGAGTCCGCAGCAGGAAGGGTTCGTCACCACCCTGAAGGCGGACCAGGGCAAGCAGTTCGACGTCGACTTCGCCAACATCCTGCGCCAGACGCACGGCTCGATCTTCAACACCGTGGCGAAGATCCGCTCGACGACGAAGAACACGCTGGTGCGCGCCCTGGCCGACCAGGCCAACGACACGGTGCTGGACCACATCACGGTGATGGAGAACACCGGTCTGGTCGACTTCGACACGACGCTGTTCAACCAGACCACCCCGCCGAAGCTGCCCAAGTCGGACATGACCCCGCCGGTCCCGCCCGCCGGTCAGCCGCTGGTCGTCCTGACCCCGCCGCCGAACGCCACGTCCACCCCGGTGGACCTCAGCGCGGCCGTGGGCGGTCAGCAGCAGCAGTCGCAGTAGGCGCTCTCAGCACCACCGCTCCTGACTCAGGCCAGCCAGACCGTCGTGTCCGGGGGGAGGGTTCCTCCTCCCGGTCCGTGGTCGTCCAAAGGCATGCTGGTCAGGAGCACTTCCCCCGGTGGGAGCGGTACCGGTGCGTCCGACAGGTTCGTCATGCAGCGCCAGGCGTCCGAGCGGGCGAAGAACAGGACGCCCGGGGTGTTCGGCGTCCCGCGCCAGGTGAGCTCCTCGCCCGACAGCAGCTTGCGGCGCAGCCGCAGGGCCGTTCGGTAGAGCTCCAGGGTGGAGCCTTCCACGCCGGTCTGCGCCTCGGCCGCGTAGCGTGCGAAGTACGGCGGCTGCGGCAGCCACGCGCCGCCCGCGCCGAAGCCGTACGACGGTCCTGTCGTCGTCCAGGGCAGTGGCACCCGGCAGCCGTCCCGGCCCTTTTCTGCGTGACCCGTCTGCTCCCAGAGGGGGTCCCGGAGGGCGTCCACGGGCAGCTCGGCCACCTCGGGCAGACCCAGTTCCTCGCCCTGGTAGACGTACGACGATCCCGGCAGCGCCAGCATCAGCAGCGTCGCCGCCCGGGCCCGGCGCAGGCCGGCCTGCTCGTCCACGCGCGGGGCGGTGCCGTCGGAGAGCAGCCACGCGTTGCCGTCCGTGCCCGGCGGGAGCATCAGCCGTGAGGTGTGGCGGACGACGTCGTGGTTGGAGAGCACCCAGGTGGCGGAGGCTCCGACCGCTCGGGCCGTGGCCAGGGAGTCGGTGATGACCTCACGGAGCTGCTCCGCGTCCCATCCCGCCTGCAGATACTCGAAGTTGAAGGCCTGGTCGAGTTCGTCCGGGCGGGCGTAGAGCGCTCGACGGGCTCCCGGGACCCAGGCCTCGGCGACAGCCGTGCGGGGCGGGGTGTAGGAGTCGAGGATCGTGCGCCAGTCGCGGTAGATCTCGTGGACCTCGTCGCGGTCGTAGAAGGGGTGCGTGCCGGGCGGCAGGCGGGACAGGGCGTCCTCGCCGCTCAACTCCGGGCTGCCCAGGTCGCGCAGGGGCTCGGCGAGGTCCTTGGCCAGGGCGTGGGCGACGTCGATGCGGAAGCCGTCGACGCCCCGGTCGGACCAGAAGCGGAGCGTGGTGCGGAAGTCCTCGCGGACCTCCTCGTGGGACCAGTCGAGGTCCGGTTGCTCCCGGGTGAAGAGGTGGAGGTACCACTGGCCGTCGGGGATTCGCTGCCAGGCGCTGCCGCCGAAGACGGACTGCCAGTCGGTGGGCGGGAGTTCGCCGTTCGGGCCGCGGCCTTCGCGGAAGACGTAGCGGTCACGGGCCGGGGAGCCGGGGCCGGCCGCCAGGGCCTCCTGGAACCAGGGGTGCAGGTGGGAGGTGTGGTTGGGGACCAGGTCGACGATCACCTTCAGGCCGAGGCGGTGGGCCTCGGCGGCCAGCGCGTCGAAGTCGGCCAGGGTGCCCAGGCGCGGGTCGACGTCCCGGTAGTCGGCGACGTCGTAGCCGCCGTCGGCCAGCTCGGAGGGGTAGAAGGGCGAGAGCCAGAGGGCGTCCACGCCGAGGGCGGCCAGGTGGGGCAGCCGGTCGGCAACGCCTCGCAGGTCTCCGAGGCCGTCGCCGTCCGCGTCGGCGAAACTGCGCGGATAGACCTGGTAGACGACGGCCTGTCGCCACCAGTCGGGGTGGTGGGAGGAGAAGTCGGTCACGAACGGAATTCTGTCCAACTTGCCGGGAAAGCGAACATGCGGGTCATTCGGAGTGGAACATTCCGTACCCGGTGGAAGTGCACTGAAAGTGTGACGGATTCTTGAACCCCCCGAGGTTTGACACAGGTTGACAGCGGTCTGACCTGCACACGACGATGACCTCACGCTGCGACGCCCGTTACCAGAGGGCCCAGTGTTTCTCCTGAGTTTTCCTTCTGAGCTTGCTGTCTTCTGAGTCTTCCGAGTTTTCCTCCTGATCTTTCTGATCTGACCAATCAGCCCTGGCGACCCGCCTAGTAGGGGATTCGCCAAGAATGGGATTCGCATGTCCATAGCGAGACGTGTCACCGTGCGCCGCCTGCTGGGGACGGGCGCCGCTTCGCTCACCCTGTGCGCCGCCTCCGTCGCCGCCGCGTCCGGCGCCTTCGCCGGTACCGGGACGCCCGGCGGCGACGGCTGGAAGTCCGGCGGCCAGTACCAGCCGGGGACGGGCGCGGGCACCGAGACGGGGACCGACCGCTGCCAGTTCTCGCTCGACGGCAAGAACTTCTTCGACTCCGTGCGGGTCGACGACCAGACCCTCAAGCCGAGCCAGGACGGCAAGATCCACATCACCGTCCGGGCGGCCGCGAACGCCGGCACCTGCACCGCCTCCCTCGCCTCCTACCTCGCCCACGGCGCCACCTTCGCCACCTCCGGCGAGCAGGTCTTCGTCGACTTCGACAGCGTGACGGTCAAGCCCGGCCAGACCGACACCCTCGACATCGCCGTGCCCGACGCGGGCTGCTACGCGCAGATCGACCTCTACCGGGGCGCGGTCAAGTTCGACGGCAAGCTCGACGCGAAGGACGGGTTCGTCCACGGCGAGCTGCCCAAGGGCCCGGACCGTCCGGTCATCAAGGACAAGCTGATCGCGGCCTGGAACGGCGGCACGAAGGACTGCACGGTCACCGAGGAGCCGCCGCCGGTCACCCCGCCGACCGTTCCGTCCACGCCGCAGTCGCCCACGACTCCGGCCGCGAACACGCCGTCCGGCACTCCCTCCGGCTCGCCGTCCGGCACCCCGTCGGAGCCCACGTCGGCGTCCCCGTCCCCCTCGGACTCGACGAGCCCGACCCCGTCCGCCTCCGAGTCGACGACCGCCCCGGCCCCGACGCCCAACGGCGGTGGCGGCGACCTCGCGGAGACCGGCGCCAACAGCGACACCCCGCTGATCGCGGGCGGCGCCGCGGCGCTGCTGGCGGGCGGCGCGGCCATCGTCGTCGCGACCCGACGCCGCAAGGCGGCGACCCGCGCCTGACGCCCGCTCGTGCGATCGCCCCGGCACCTTCGTGGTGCCGGGGCGATCGCACGTCGTGGCTCGAAAACCGGTGGAGCGGCGCCGCTGAGCGCCGCTACCGTGCTGCCCGACCGAGTCGTCTGGGCAAGGACGTGCCGTTGTACACCGTGTGAGACCCCCCGAGTGCTGATCTGTCGCGCGTCGCGCAAGTGCGCCGCGCTGCTTTTTGCTGCGGACTTCTCACTGAAACCGGTGTACTTCTGTGCTCGAAAACTGGGTGGTCATACCCACCTGCCTGCCGCTCGTGCTGCGCCGTTGCCATACGTGCGCGTCGGACCGCTTCCGGGCGAACGGCAAGTTTCGCGTCAACGCAAACCACAAACTCCTCGACGCCTGGCTCCTCGTGCTCTGCACCGGGTGCGGGGAAACGGCGAAGCTCACGGTCCTGGAGCGGACCCATGTCCGCTCCGTACGACCTGAGCTGCTGGACCGGCTGCATGACAACGACCCCGGTCTGGCAGCCGAGTTGCTCCAGGATCCGGTCGTACGGCGGCGCAATCGCATCGCCCTCGACTGGGACGACGCCTGGCGCCTCGACACGGGCGGATCGGATCGCCCGGACCGGGAAGTGAGCGACGTGATCGACGTGATCGACGTATCGGTCCGCTTCGCGGCACGGATCCCGGTCCGGCCGGTGCGGCTGATCGCCGAAGGCTGCGGTCTTTCGCGGGCCGAGGTCGAGCGACTGATCGAGGAGGGGAGTCTCGTCTCGGCGGTCCGGCTGAGCGGCAAGCTCTCCGACGACTTCACCTTCACGCTCAAACGCTGAGCCCTGCCGTAGGTCCCCTAGAGCCGTAAGGGTCCTAGGGGACCTACGGATCCTAGGGGGCCTACGGGTGCGCACAGCGCGTTCTTTGGAAAGTCCGCGGCAACCCACAGCCGTCCTCGCTAACTTCCGCGAGGTGTACAACCAACGGACTGTCGCCGACGGCCTGCGGCTTGCCGTGCGCGCGTCCGTGTACGCCGTGCTGGGCGGCGCCGCGCTGCTCGCCATAGCGACCGTCGTGTCCGTCCTCGGACCGCTGCTCGCGCTCGACCTCTACACCCCGCCGGTGGCCGCCTGGTGGACGGTCTTCACCGCCGTCGCCGTCCAGGGCGTGCCGTTCCTCCTCCTCGGGACGGTCGTGTCGGCGGCGATCGGCGCGTTCGTCCCGGAGCGGGTGTTCCGCCGGCTCCTGCCGCGCAACCCCGCGCTCGCCGTGCCGGTCGCGGGGGTCGCCGGGGTCGTGCTGCCCGGCTGCGAGTGCGCCTCCGTGCCGGTGGCCGGGAGCCTGATGCGGCGCGGAGTCGCCCCGGCGGCCGCCCTCGCCTTTCTGCTCTCGGCGCCCGCGATCAACCCGGTCGTGCTCGTCGCGACCTCCATCGCCTTCCCCGGCCAGCCGAAGATGGTCCTGGCCCGGCTGCTCGCCTCGCTCGGCACGGCCGTCGTGATGGGCTGGCTGTGGGCGCGGTTCGGGAAGGAGAAGTGGCTGCGGCTGCCGAAGCCCCGGACGGCCGGGCAGGAGTCCCACGCCGCCGGAGGAGCCCGCGCCTTCCTCACCGGCCTTCAGCACGACTTCCTCCACGCCGGCGGCTTCCTGGTGCTGGGCGCGGCGGCCGCGGCTACCTTCAACATCGTCGTCCCGCGCTCGGTCCTCGACGTCTTCACCGGGTCCCCGTGGCTCGCGGTGCCGCTGCTGGCCGTCCTGGCGGTCGTGCTGTGCGTGTGCAGCGAGGCCGACGCGTTCGTCGCCGCCTCCCTGAGCGCCTTCCCGCCCAGCGCGCGGCTGGCGTTCATGGTGGTGGGCCCGATGGTCGACCTGAAGCTCATCGCCCTCCAGGCGGGCACCTTCGGCCGGTCCTTCGCCGTACGGTTCGCGTCGGCGACCTGGGTGGTCGCCCTGACCGCCAGCGTCCTCGTGGGGTGGTGGCTGCTGTGAGGCGGTACGGACCGGCGGCACTGCTCCTCCTCACCGGCGGCGCGGTCCTGCGGATCACCCTCGGCAGCGAGCTGTACCTGCGGTACGTGCAGGCGGGACTGCGTCCGTACCTCGTCGTCTCCGGGGTCGCGCTGGTCCTGCTGGGCCTGGTGACGGCGGTCCTGCGCCACCGCACACCGGACGACGACCACGATGACCACGACGACCACGAGGACCACAGCGAGGAGGACGCCGGCCACGAGGGGCACTCGCACGGCCCCGCCGGCCCCCGGGTGGCCTGGCTGCTCACCCTCCCCGCCCTCGCCCTCCTCCTCTTCCCGCCGCCCGCCCTCGGCTCCTACAGCGCGGGCCGCGAGGCCGCCCAGCGGGCCGCGCAGGGCGTCGGCGCCTTCCCGGCGCTCCCGGCCGGGAACCCGCTGACGCTCACCGTCGGCGAGTTCGGCTCACGCGCGATCTACGACAGCGGACGTTCGCTGACGGGCCGTACCGTCCGCCTGACCGGCTTCGTCACCCACGGCGACGACGGCGCCTGGTACGTCACCCGTCTCACCGTCACCTGCTGCGCCGCCGACGCCACCACCGGCAAGGTCGAGATCCAGGGCGCGGACGACGACGTCCTGCCCGCCGACACCTGGGTCACCGTCACCGGCACCTGGCTGCCGAAGGGCGAGCTCGGCTCCGACGCGGCCTGGCCGCCGCTGCTGACGGCGACGAACGTCACCCGGGTGAAGCAGCCGGCGGACCCCTACGAAAAGCCGTAGCGGCTGCCGCTTCCCGGTTCACACCTGCACGCGCCCCTGCTTCCGGACGTCCGCGAGCCGCCGTACGCCGAGTTGCACGGCGGCCTGGGTCGCCGCGTTCGGGGCGTCGCTCAGGCCGCCGTTGGTGAAGGCGAAGGCGTCCTCGCCGGCCCGGACGGCGGCGACGTCCAGGGTGAGGACCGTCGGGTCGCCGCCGTTCTCCTCGGCGGTCGCCCAGACGGTCAGGCTCACCCGCAGACCCTGGCGGAGGTCGCCCACCTCCGGCAGCGCCAGGTCGGAGACCTGCACGTCCAGCACGGTGTCGCCGGTCGCCTTGGCCGTGAACCGGGCGCACTTCTGGGGCATCGTCTTCAGCCAGGCCAGCTTGCGGTCGACGTCCGCCGGGCGGTTGCCGGTGAGCTGGTAGCGGAGCTGGGCGCCGGCGTCGGGGTCGTCGAGCGCGACGACCGCGCGGGCGGGGCCGCCGAGCAGCTCGTCGGCGTAGAGGTCGTCGAGGAGCTTCTGGCAGTCGGCGGTGGGGGTGGTCGCCTTCAGCATCCCGTCCCGCCAGGTGGCGGCGCCGTGGGTGGGGGTCCAGGGCGCGCCGAGGTCGGTCTCGGTGATGAGAGCGGCGTGCGCCTGCGCCTCGGTGAGCACGGGCGCGGTGGCCGGCGCGGCCGGCTTGGCCGAGGACCGCACGACGGTCGGCGTGGCGGGCGCGGCGGTCGGGGGATGCTCCAGCCCCAGGGTGGCGCAGCCGGTGACGACGCCGAGGAGCAGTGCGGAGGAGGCCAGGAGGGTACGACGGCTCATCGGGGGATGCCTCCAGAAGTGCGCGCGGGGTCGTGCCGGGCTGCGCCGGGCTGCCTCCTCTCA
Source organism: Streptomyces sp. NPDC002623 (assembly GCF_053592635.1). Classification (NCBI taxonomy): domain Bacteria; kingdom Bacillati; phylum Actinomycetota; class Actinomycetes; order Kitasatosporales; family Streptomycetaceae; genus Streptomyces; species Streptomyces sp. NPDC002623. The sequence goes on from NZ_JBSFWB010000004.1 coordinate 78,676, forward strand.
CGGCAACACCGGTACTACGCCCCGACCAGCGCGGCGGGCCGTACGGGTTACCTGCATTGCTGCGAGCGAGTGGGCCACCGGGCCGGGGCGGGTCTCGGGGATGCGGCAGGGGGGGTGCTCGGCGGAATGGGGAGCGAGGCGCGCGTGAGGAGCGGCCGCGGATGGGTAGCGGGGGGCGCGCGTGCGGGGCGGCCGCCGGGGCGCGGGTTCGGCTGCCGCGCCGAGGCGCTGCCAGGCTGCCGAGGTGCGTCCCCGGATCGGCGGGCGGGAGGCGCGGCGGCCGGACCGGCTGCGCCCGGTGGGGGTTGGGAAGTGGGGCTCGCGGCGAGGCGGGGGCCGTCGGGGCACGCCGTGTGGCGGGCGGCCGTCGGCTCCGTGACGCGGGGGCCGTGCGGGGGACCGGGCTGTGGGGAGGGGCGGGTCCGCATAGGGTCGGGGACGACCGGGTTGGTGTGCGGAAGGAGTCCTTACGTGACCGAGCAGAGCAGCGAGCAGCCCATCCCCGTGATCATCGACTGCGACACCGGCGTCGACGACGCCCTCGCCCTGCTGTTCGCCGTACGCCATCCCGGCCTGGACGTGCGGGCGGTGACCTGCGTCGCCGGGAACACGGACGTGGACGGCGTCGTCCGCAACACGCTGACCGTGCTGGAGCACGCGGGCGCCGGGGACATCCCGGTCGCCCGGGGCGCCGAGCGCCCGCTGATCGAGCCCGCCCGTTCGGCGTCGCACGTGCACGGACAGGACGGCATGGGCGATCTGGGCCTGCCCGCACCGACCCGCCGCCCGGTCGACGTGGACGCCGTCACCCTGCTGCGCCGCGAGATCCTGGCCTCCCCGCGCCCGGTCACCCTGATCCCCACCGCCCCGCTGACGAACATCGCCCTCCTGCTGCGCACCCACCCGGAGGTGACCCGCAACATCGAGCGGATCGTGTTCATGGGCGGCGCGGTGACGACCGGGAACGCCACCCCGGTCGCGGAGTTCAACGTCTGGCACGACCCGGAGGCGGCGGCGGTCCTGCTCACCGCGGGCGTGCCGATCACGATGTACGGCCTGGACGTGTTCACCCGGGTCCTGGTCCCGGCCGCGGACGTGGCCCGGCTGCGGGCGAGTTCGGAGCCCCGGCTGCGCCTGGCCGGCGAACTGCTCGCCCACCGCGACCCGGCCACCTCCGGCGACCCCACCCCCACCGGCGGTCTCGGCGACGCGGGCGCGGTCTGCGCGGTGGCCGACCCGGCGGGCCTGACCACCGAACGCCTCCCGGTCGAGGTCTCCCTCGCCGCCGGCCCGTCCCGCGGCCAGACGATCGTCGACCGCCGCCCCCGCCACGGCGAGTCCGAGATCCACGACGGCATCCGCGAACAGGCCCTGGTGGACGTGGCGTTGGACGTGGACGTGGAGCGTTACGTGAAGCTGTGGCTGACGACGCTGGAGGGGCCCTGAGGACCGTCCCAGGTCTGTCTGACCGTCCGTCCGTCCATCCGTCCTAGGTGTGGTCGGCGCAGCACGGGGTGGGGTTGGGGACCTCGAAGGGCGCGAGGGTGTGGCCGGCGGCCGGCACGAGGGCGAGGACCAGTTGCCCCGCGCGCCATTCGGGTCGTACGTGATCCTGGGTGTGCACAGGGGTGGCCGGGTCGGGGCCGTCGTCCGAGGGCGCGCCGACCACGATCACCCGGTCGACGGCGGTCAGCTCCAGCAGCTCGGCCACGGTGACCGTCCCGGTGAGCCGCTCCGCGCCGGGGTAGACCACGGCCCGGCCGGCCTGCCGCCCCGCGTGCTCGGCGGCGGCCAGGGCGGCGGCGCGGGCCGCTTCGGCCGGACCGTGCGTACGGTCGCCCAGGGCCGCGCCCGTCTCCGCCGCCGTCCCCGTGTCCGTGCCCGTCCCGGCTTCTGCTTCCGGTTCCCCCGCCGCCGTCTCCGTGAGTCGCCGCCAGGCCGCCTGCGCCGACGCGCTGTCCGGCAGGGCGAGGGAGACGGCCGTGCCCCGGCGGGTGTCGGTGCGGATCAGATGGGTGCAGGCGACGGTGCCGGGCGGGAGGTCGAGGGCGGCCACGAGGCGGCGGACGAGATGGTCGGCCTCGCGCAGGCTCGCCGTGCCGGCGTCCACCCCGATGACGGAGTGGACGCCGGACGCGGTGTACTGGTCGTGCTCGTCGTACGGACTGCTCATGCGGGCAGGACCCACATCGGGTTGGAGTAGAACCAGAGGTCCTTCCACGGGTCGGCGTCGCCGAGGACGTCCATCGCCGGGCCCGCGGGGTCGATCGCCGCGCCGTTGACGCCCACGGCGCCGCGGTTGCCGTCGGTGCCGCGCAGGCGGACGTAGACCGGCTTGTCGAGGCGGCCGAGGGAGTACGTCAGGCGGACGCTGCCCGTGGACTTGTTCACCTCGAAGGACTTGACGACCTTCGTCTTCGGCGTGGCGAAGACGTCCTTGTCTGCGACCGGGCCGGTGACATCGCCCTGGATGACGTCGACGCGGGCCAACGAGGGCTGGAACTGCGCCCAGTTGGGCCCGTTGGAGAGGCTGATCCTGATGACCAGGTCGACCTGGGCGCCGCGGCGCACATGCAGCGAGTCGCCCAGGGCGACCTCCCGCCCGCCGGAGACGAGCCGGGCGTCGAGACCGCTGATGAGCCCGCCGTGGTCGACCCAGACGCGGCCCGCGCGGATGCCGTCCATGACCGCCTTGTACGAGAAGGAGGCCGCGCCGACGTGGGTGCGGGAGTACTGGCCGGGCCAGAAGTCGGTGTCGGTGAGGCTGATGCCACCGCCGTAGACCGGGTCGTTGTAACGGCCGTCGGCGTTGAAGTCGCCGCCCGGACCGCGTACGGCGGTGTCGGCGTAGACGTTGTGGGAGTCGGAGTTGGCGGTGATCCACCAGGGCTTGCCCTCGGCGAGGAGGCTGTCCCAGAGGCCGCCGACGGTGGCGGTCATCCAGTCGAAGCCGCCCCAGGTGCGGTAGCTCTCCAGCGGGTAGCCGGGGAAGGACTCGGCGCCGGGGCTGCCGTCGTAGATGCCGCGTCCGCCGCCCGGGCCCTTCGGCGCGGGGAGGCCGGCGGCCTGGTGACCGGGGGCGCCCTCCATGCCGACGGCGATCGTCGGCTGGGCGTCGCGCCAGCCGCGGATCTCGTGCGGGGAGTCGATGCCCTTGCGGGCCGGGTGGTTGGCGAGGAACAGCGCGTCCTTGACCTTGCGGCGGCGGACCTGGTCGGCGAGGAAGTTCACACCCGCGATGGCCAGCGCCTCGTTGGCGGGCGTACCGCTGCTCGCGCCCTTGACGCTGCCGTCGAAGGAGTTCTCGAACTCCTTCAGCACGGCCACCTCGTTGTTGCCGGGGTGCACGAAGACCGTGCCGTGCTCGGCGCCCGGGATGTTCCACTCCAGGCCCTGGAAGACGAGGGTGTCGTCCGTCTGGTCGCGGGCGGCGACGATGTCCGGATTGACCTTCTCCACGCCGATCTTGGCGTGGGCGACGCTGCCGTGGTCGGTGATGACCATCCAGTCCAGGCCGTGCGCGTTGGCCTGCCGTACGTGGTCGATGACCCGGTACTTGGCGTCGCTGCTGTACTGGGTGTGGATGTGGTGGTCGCCGGCCAGCCACAGGTACCCGCCGCGGCCGCCCTGCGTCTTCTGGGACGCCTGCTGCTGCACCGACGCGGCTGCCTCCCCCGCGCCGGCGAGCACGCCGCCCGCCGCCAGCCCCGCGCCGAGCAGTCCGGTACGGCGCAGCATGCCCCGCCGGGACAGCTGGCCGGGCGTCAGCTCCTCGTCCGGGACGGACGTGTCGAGGGCGGGCGGCAGCGACGTGGCGTCCCCGCTCCCGTGGTGGTGGTGATGGTGGTGACCGTGGTCGTCGTGACTGTGGCCGTGGCTCATGCTCAACTCCCGCTGAAATGCAGGGACCTTCACGTGCGGACGTGCAGAGTCTGGAAAGAACCGGTGAACAGCGGGGATCGAGGTGGTGGTGTGGCGACGAACGAGTCATGTGCAGCTCATGCGCGACGAGAACGGGCCGCCCGGCGGGGCCTGGACCCGTGCGACTACAGCGGCGGCTGGGCCGGGGCCGGGCCCAGGGTCGTCGTGCCCGGGGCCGTGCGGTGGCCGAGGCCGGTGCGGTAGGCGTCCAGGGCGGCCTCGACGCGGCCGGTGCGGCGCAGCAGGTCGCCCAGCAGGCGGCAGAGGTCGGCGAGGTCGCCCGCCGCGCCCGCACGCTCCAGGAGGCTGAGGGCGCGCACGTAGTGCTCCTCGGCGGCCTCCGTGTCGCGGGCGTCCTCGGCGATGATGCCGAGCAGCCGGTGCGCGCCCGCCGAGTGCACGGCCCCGCGCTCGGGGGAGAGGTCCCCGAGGACGTCGTTCAGCAGGGCGGCGGCCTCGTCGGACTTGCCCCTGCGGTGCAGGACGTCGGCCAGTTCGACGGCGACCTGGCTGCTGTAGAGGGCGGCGCGCTGGGCCGAGAGCATGGCCTGCGCCTGCTTCAACTCGTCCTCGGCGCGCTCCAGTTCGCCGTTCTGCGCGTAGACGTAACCGCGCATCCAGTGGCAGTTGGCGAGTTCGGTGCGCAGCTGGAGCTGGCGGTAGAGCTCGGCGGCCTTGGCCAGCGAGGCGTCGGCCTCGGCCAGGCGGCCCTCCGCCAGGAGGGTGCGGGCGACGGAGCGGTGCATACGGGCGACGAGCGCGGGGTCGGCGACCTGGGGCGCGAGGGCAAGGGCGAACTCGGCGGCCTGGGCGGCGCGGGCCGCCGCACCCATGTCCATGTACGGGCCGATGATGGAGGCGTAGAGCAGCAGCAGCGCGTCCGGGTCGTGCAGTCCGCCCCGGTTGAGCTCGTCGAGCGTGGACTCCAACAGGTAGACGGCGTAGCGGAGTTCACCGGCGAGGTAGTGGGAGACGGCGCGGCCGCGCAGGGCGGGGACGCGGGCGGGGAGCGGGGCGTCGGCGAGCACGGCCTCGGCGCGCTCGAAGCAGCGGCGGGCCGCGTCCAGGTCGCCCGTGTCGATCCCGCACTCGCCGAGTCCGAGCAGCGCGGTGGCCTGCTCCTCGGCCAGGCCGTGCTGCTCCGCCTCCGCGAGCAGCTCGGTGTACTGCCGTGCCGCCTCCTCGGCCTCGCCGGTGGCCAGCGCCCGCTGGGCCTCGGTGAGGCGCAGCCGCAGGTCGGTGACGAGCCGGGCGGGCCGGCCGGTCGCCAGCTCCTCGAAGTCGACGCCGAGCCGTTCGGCGATGTGCTTGAGCGCCTCGTCGGAGGGCCGCACCCGGCCGGCCTCCAGCGTGGACACATAGGCAGGGGTGTAGGTCGGCTCGGCCAACTGCCGCTGTGTCAGGCCCCGTTCGACGCGCAGCCGCTGCACCCGGCGGCCGACGACCTCCGGCTCGTCCCGCTCTCCCACGCTCGACTCCCCCAACTCCCCCTGTGCCTCTTGCCGTTGGACTATCTCAGCCCCTAGGTTAAACAGCGAGTTAAGCACGCTTAATGGCTTGCTGACGTGAGTATCGCAGTCGCCGACGTTGCGAGGTAGCCGTGCCCGGACGCACAGCCGCACGCCCTTCCGCACGCCCTTCCGCGCCCTACGTCAGGGCCGTCGCCGCAGCGCTCCTGGCTGTCACGGCCCTGATCACCGCAGCCAACGCGGGCCCGGCCAGAGCCACCGCCGACAGCACCCCGACCTCACAGCACGAGACGACCGAGCGCCGTTAGGGTCTGGCAGGGCGAAGACCCGTCCTAGCGCGCGATGTCCGCGACGCCCTTGCGGCCGCAGACCTTTCGGTGGGTCGCGTCCGGTACGTAGGTGCGCCACTGGGACGTCGTCAGCTCGGTGTCGCCCGCGCGTAGGCAGACGCGGGCCACGGCGCGGTCCGGGTCCACGGCGTAGCGCTGGATCGGGACGTGCCGGGCCCCCGCGTACAGGGTGGTGTCGTCCCCGCTGAAGGCGAGGGTCTCGACGGCCTCGCCGGGGGTGGGCAGGGGGCCGCCCAGGGGTTGCTGGGTGGCCGTGTCCCAGAGTTGGAGGGTGCCCGCGTCGCCGCCGACGGCGAGGGTGCGGCCGTCGGGGCTGAGGGCGAGGGCGCTGACGGCCTCCGGGGTGTCGCCGAGCGGCGCGGGGAAGACGTTGCGCAGGACGCCCGCGCGGTGGCGCAGGTCGCCGTCCCACAGGGCGACCCGGCCGGTCTTGTCGCCCGCCGCCAGTCCGCTGCCGCCGGGGCTGAAGGCGAGCGCGTTGATCTCCTCGCCCTGGACGAGGTCCTTCGGCGTGCCTGTGCCGCCGGGCAGCCGGGCGGAGCGGTTGTCGCCGACCAGCAGCCCGCCGTCGGGGCGGACGGCGAGGTGGAGACTGGCCAGGTCGGTGCCGGTGACGACGCTCTTGCGGCGATGGCTCGCGGTGTCCCACGCCTCGTTGCTCAGCGTGCCGATCTCCGGGGTGCGGGTGGTGTAGAGGGTGCGGCCGCCGGCGTCCAGGGCGAGGGTGACGACGGCGGTGCCGGCCGCGGACGTCGACAGGTCCAGGGAGCTCTGCCGCCAGTCGTGGTGGACGTCCCAGACGGTGAAGCGCTGCGGGGACGCCTGCCGGCCGGCGACCGCGATGCCGTAGGCGAAGGAGCCGCCGTCGGGGCTGAAGGTCATGAGCGGGGCCGTGTCCTGCGGCACGACCGGCAGGGCGGGGTCGTCGGAGACGGGCATCGAGGGGGCGGGGAGGGCGCGCAGGAGTCTGCCGTCCCGGGTGTCGTGCAGTTCGAAGCGGTAGCGGCTGCCCGAGCGCCGGGCGGTGGCCAGGGTGCGGCCGTCGGGGCTGAGCAGGACGCCGTCCAGGGGCTGTTCGCGCCACTGGGAGGTCATGGCCGTCGTGAGGTCGAGGGTGTGGACGGTGCCGCCCTCGAGGTAGCGCAGGAAGGGCCGGTCGGGGTCCCAGGCGAGGCAGTCGTAGACGTGCTGGTTGTTGAGCGGGTACCGGAAGACGGGGGCGTCGGGCTTCGACAGCCGCCAGATCCGGATCTCGTCGGCGCCGCCCGTCGCCAGGAAGGCCCCGTCCTTGCTGAGGGAGGCGTACTGCACGCCCTGGTCGGCGACCTCGCCGACCAGCCGCCCCGACGGGATGTCCCAGACGTGGACGCCGGTCGGGGCGACCACGGCGAACCGGTCCGGGCTGCCGTAGCCGTACGCCGCCATCGTGGTGTCGCTGTCGCAGAGCGCGCCCGCGTTCTCCCAGTCGCCGGGCAGCGTGCGGTGGGCGGCCGTGTCCCACACCTGGGGCGCGTGGCCGGTCGGGCAGACGACCACCTTGCCGTCGTCGGCACTCGGCATCACGTTCGTCCGGTCGGCGTCCCGGGTCTCGAACAGCAGCCGGTCGTCCGTGAGGGAGCGCAGCTGCACGCCGTCCTCGAACGTCCGGCCGAGCAGGTAGGCGCGGCCGCTCGGGGCGAGGCTCAGGTCGTGGTCGCCGGTGGTCCGCCCGGCCTTCGCCCAGGTCCCGGCGGCCGTGTCCCACAGCCGCACGCCCGCGTCGTCGGAGAGCGCGAGGATCCGGCCGTCCGGTCCGGCCGCGAGCGCGTCGCCCGCCGGGAGGCTGCCCCGGCCGGTGCGGCGGTGGGTGGCCACGTCCCAGGTCTGCCAGACCCGGCCGCCCACGCCGAGCAGCGTCCGCCCGGAGTCGACGAGGAAGCGGCGCTCGCTGTAGCCGGAGGCGGGGTCGGTGAAGGCGTCCGGCTCCGGCTGGGCGAGCGAGCCGAGCAGGGCCCGCCGGGTCTCCGGCAGCGGGGCGATCCGCCACGCGGCGACCCCGAGCAGCAGCGCGGCCCGCGGGTCGGTCGTGCGCAGTCCGTCGGCGACGGCGGCGATCCGGCGGGCGGTGTTCTGCGTGCGCTGCCGGTCGTTGTCCCGGTGCTGCTCGAACGCGGCCAGGACGACCACCAGACACACCGCCAGCACCCCGGAGAGAGCTCCCACCAGCAGTCGGCCCCGGCGCCTGGACCGGGCCGCGGCCAGCCGCTCGGCCTCCCGGGCATCGAACGCGGCGAGGAGGAAGGACCGTTCGACGGCGGTCAGTCCCGGGTCGGTCGCGTGGTCGGGGAAGAGTTCCTCCGCCCGCGCCAGCCGGCTGCCCCGGTACAGCGCGCCCGGGTCACGGTCGTGCTCCAGCCAGGCGTGCGCGCCCTCGCTGAGCCGACGGTGGTGTCTGAGCCGCTCCCGGTCCTCCTCGACCCAGCCGTGCAGCCGGGGCCAGCAGCCGATCAGGGCCTCATGGGCGAGATGGACGCCGTCCTCGTCGGCGGTCAGCAGCCGGGCGACGGCCAGCCGTTCCAGCACCACCGGGGCCTCGGGGTCCGCATACTCCCTGAGCTCGGCCCGGGTCAGCGGGCGGCGGGTGTCCGGCGTCCCCTGCCCCGGCTCCACCATCCGCAGCAACAGCCGGCGGGCGGTGTGCGCCTGCGCCGGGGAGAGCTGCCGGTACACCTCCTCGGCGCTCGCCGCGATCGCGCCGCTGACCCCGCCGACCGCCTCGTACGCGGCCAGCGTCAGCATCCGCCCCTTGCGCCGCCGCCAGGTCTCCAGCAGCGCGTGCGACAGCATCGGCAGCGCGCCGGGCTGGTCCAGGACCTCCTCGACGATCCGCGCGGTCAGCTCCCGCTCCACGAGCAGCCCCGCCGCCTGCGCGGGCCGCACCACCGTCTCCCGCAGTTCGTCCGCCGACATCGGGCCGACCAGCAGCGCGGACGAGCGCAACGCGTCCGCCAGCCCCCGGTGCTCGGCGCACCGGGCGTAGAAGTCCGCGCGGACGGCGACCAGCACCTTCAGCCGGGAGGCCGGGTCCCGTGCGGCCAGCAGCAGATCCAGGAAGCGGGCCCGTTCCTCGGGGTCCCGGCAGAGGGTGAAGACCTCCTCGAACTGGTCGACGACCACCCAGGCCTCCGGCTCGCCCTCCGCCGGGGCCAGCAGATGCCCGTACGTGGCGGCCGGCCGCGGCCCGGGCGTGAGCACCCGCAGCACGGCAGGAGCCCCGAGCTCCGCGATCTTCTCCCGCAGCCGGGGGATCAACCCCGCCCTCAGCAGCGACGACTTCCCGCTCCCCGAGGCCCCGAACAGCACCGCGAACCGGTGCTCGCCGCACACCAGCCCCTGCACCTCGTCGAGCAGCCGGTCCCGGCCGAAGAACAGCGCTCGGTCGTCCGGCTCGAACCGGGCCAGCCCCCGGTACGGCGGGGTCGCCTCCCCCTCGCCGTCGGCCTGGACCCGGGCGAGTTCGGCCTCGGCCTCCTTCCACCGGGGTTCCCACTCCCCGGGATCCGCCCCGCAGGCCCGCGCATACCCCTGGACCACCGCGAGCGACGGCAGCCGCTCGCCGGCCGCCGCCTGCGACAGCGTCGTCGCGGAGAACCCGGCCGTGATCGCCATCGTGCGGTACGAGGGGGAACCGGCGGACGCGCGCAGCTCACGCAAGTCGTTCGCGAGGCGTTGCACGGGACCGGCTTCGGGGTCCAGGGGTCGTTCGGGACGTCCCACGGGTCCACCCACTTCCGAGCAGCAGATGAAAACGGAGTTCAGGAACGCTCAAACTACGTTTCGTCGTGATCCGTCGTACACCAACGCCTGGTGTGAGGTTGATGACGTGCAGAAACCGCGCCCGGATCAACGCACAGGACCGGACAACGCACAGGAATTGATCGCCCCGTCGAAAGGGGCTGCCGATCAACTCCGGGCCCGCCAGCCTCGAACTCGTCCGAGCACTCGAGGAACTGGAGAGCACCCGCATGTCTTCCCTGGCAACCAAGACGTCGCGCCTCGGCCGAGCCGCCGTCGTCGCCGGCACCGCCGTCGCGCTGACTCTCGGCCTGACCGGCAGCGCCGACGCCGCGATCCTCACCCCCTTCCCCTACATGGGCGCCGGCGCCCCCACGCAGGAGAAGTTCCAGCCGCTGTTCGACTACGACAGCGACAGCTGCTTCCCGGCCGCGGCCGTCGACGCGAGCGGCCGTCTCAACGGCGGACTCAACAACTCCGGCTCGATCACCGGCGGCTGCCGCACCAACCACCTCGGCAAGGCCAACACCTACTCGCGGTCCAAGTGCGACAAGGGCACCGGCTGGTGCGCCGTCGTCTACACCCTGTACATGGAGAAGGACCAGGGCAACGCCGTCGCCGACATCGGCCACCGGCACGAGTGGGAGGCCGCCGTGGTCTGGTGGCACGGCAACGACGAGTGGCCGAGCTATGTGTCGACGTCCGCCCACGGCAACTACACGACCAAGCGGTTCAACGACGTCGAGCGGGTCGGCAAGCGCTTCAAGGTCGTCTACCACAAGGAAGGCGAGTTCGGCACGCACTCCTTCCGCTTCGCCAAGGTCGGCGAGAAGGCGGAGGCCTGGGGCGGCGGCGACAACTGGGACCGTCCGGCCCTCGTGCCCTACGACACCCTGTGGAGCCAGAACCGCACGGCGTTCAACGCGCTCGCGAACTCCGACTGGGGCCAGGCCAACTTCCCGCTCCAGGACAAGAACGACCGCTTCCGCAACACCCTGAACAAGGCCAAGCCGTCCGGCATCAACTTCAACGCCTGGAGCTGACCTCCAACTGCCGCAACTGCTGCTGGACGTGATCCAGGGCGCCCTCGCGCCGACCGGGCACCCTGGCACGCAACTCGGCGAGCGCCGGCCCGAGCTCACGCGCTCGGGCCGCGCTGTCGATCCGCCCCCACTGGTGGTGCGCCCGGTCCACGGCCGCCTCCACGGCAGGAGCGTCGACCGGCTGCCCCACCTCCAGCCGGACGACGGCGACCGCCAGCCACGTCCGGCAGCTCCGCTCGGCGTCCCCGGCGAACATCGCCAGATCCGCCCGGACCTCGGCCCAGTGCAGGGCTTCCTCGGACCCCCGCCCGTGGGCGACCACCGCAGCCTGCTCCCAACGAGCGGCCAGGGAATCGGCGTCGGCATGCCGCCCGTCCCGGACGGCGCCGGAGATGGCGGTATGGGGATCGGCGTCCTGCTCTTTCAGCCAAGGGGCGGCAGGTGTGGCAGGGGCGGCGGACAGCACCAGGTCCGCCGTCTCCCCCTCCCCGGCGAGTCGAGTGAGCGCGGCCTGGTGCAACCGTGAGATCTCCGGCCGCTCCCCACTGCGCAGTATCGTCGCGACCGCCTTCATATAGGACGGCGCCGCGACCCCCCGCCGCCCCGCGGGCGGCGGCGCGACCCGCCCGTAGACGGCGGCCCCGGGCCCGCAGTCCAGCACGTTCGCGCGCAGCCACTCCCAGACTTCGGCGTCCGCGTGCAGATCGAGCACCACCGTCGTGGACCCGGCCGCCCGCAACCGCAGCTCCTCCCGGAACCAGTGCCACGGCAATGCCGTGTACCGAACGGTCGACGGCGTCGTACGCGCCAACGCGAGATGCGGCAGCCGCTGACGCCGGTCGAGGTGCAGTTGTCCGGCGACGAACAGGGTCAGCGGCCCGGGCGCCGCCGCCGCGGCCCGCAGCCGGGTCAGCACGGCCTGCGGCTCCAGCGGATCGGCGAGTTCGACGACGTTCGCGGTGTCGGCGCCGGCCAGCACGGAGGGCGGCACGGCCGCCAGCACGGGGAGCACGGAGGCCGCGTCCACCAGACGTCCCTTGCCCATGGGCGAGGCCGCGAGCACCAGCACGGTTCCGGTCATGGTCCCCTCCCCTGTCGATCACGTACGTCAGCACGGTAACCGCTGCTGCTGCAAAGGGAGGTCTCAGGCCTGCGAACGCCGTACGGCGAAGACGGTGGTGTCGTCGTCCAGACGCCCTCCGCAGTGCCGCAGCGTGCCGTCCCGCACGAAGGCGACCAGACGGCCCGGTTCGGCGACGCGCGGATCGCGGGCGAGGGCCGCCGCGACCTCCTCGGCCAGCGGGTAGAACTCCCCGGCGCGGTCCCGTGCCTCGGTCACCCCGTCGGTGACCAACAGCAGCGTCGCACCGGCGGCGACGGTCACCCGCAGGACCTGCGGCGGCCCGACCTGCCCGACGACGAGCTCACCGAGCCCGAGCGGAAGCCGGTCGCCCTGCGGCAGCGCCCGTACGGCGCCCGCCGCCCCGCCGACCGCGAGCACCGGCTCATGCCCGAACCCGACGATCTCGATGTCCTCGGTGCCCTCGGCGTTCTCGGTGTCCTCGGTGTCCTCGATCCTCTCGACGGCCGCCTTCCCGTCCTCCTCCCGCACCGGGAAGGCGATGAGCACGGCCGTCGCGAACCGGTCGCCGTCCGCCCGCCCGAGCGCCACCGTGTGCTGACGGTGCCGTCGCATCCGGGTCTCCAGCCGGGCGGCGACGACGCCCAGGTCCGCCTCGTGGTACGCGGCCTCGCGGAACGTGCCCAGCAGCGCCGCCGCCGTCTCCACCGCGCCCAGCCCCTTGCCCTGCACATCGCCGAGCAGGACGCGGGTGCCGTGCGGGCCGGGCTGGATGTCGTAGAAGTCGCCGCCCATCCGGGCGTCGGCGTCGGCGGCGAGGTAGACCGCCGCGTGGTCGAGGCCGCCCCAGCCCGGCGGCAGCGGGCGCAGCACCGTACGGCGGGTCGTCTCGGCGATGTCCATCATGTGCAGCATCCGCCGCTCGCCGCGCACCCGGACCGACGCGGCCAGCACCGACAGCAGACCGCCGACGAGGACCAGGACGAAGTCGGCGGGGCCCTCCCGGTACTCGGAGGGCCAGGCGGCGTCGCTGGTGGCGTAGGCGACGAGGGCGAGCGCCGCGAAGAGCGCCGTCGTCCAGACCCCGCACAGCGCGGAGGCGATGGCGGCGACGAACACACACCACGAGACGATCCGGAACTCGCCGGTGCTGTTGAAGTCGGCGTAGGTGATGACGACGAGCACGAGCAGCGGCACCAGCCAGGTGATGCTGCGGCCCTTGATCTGGAGCAACTGGTGACGTTGCAGCACGTCCCGGCGCCGGGCCCGCGGACGGCGGTCCATGGGACGAGCGAAACACGGGCCGCGGCCGCCCGCATCCGGGAACCCGTCCGGCGCGACCCCTGCCGGCCGACTTGCCACCGCCCCGCCCCAGGTGTGCCCTGGAGGGAGGCGGGGCGAGGAGAGAGGAGTGCTCCCATGTCTCATGCGGTGCCCACGTCGGGAGTGCCGGCCGAACGGAACCCGTTCGCACGGCCGCAGACACCCAACGTCTTCAGCGAACGCTTCCACCGCAACGCCCAGGCGTCGACGGCCGTGACCCTGGGGCTCGTCTACGGCTACTGGGTCGCGGCCAACAACCGCTCCGGCGGCCCGATCACCGGCTGGAACGTCCTGCTCGGCTTCGTGAGCGCGTTCGCGTTCGCGGCGCTGTACCTGGGCATCCACGCCCTGGCCCCACGCATGCGGCGCGAAGTGCACGCCTTGCTGTGGACGGCCTTCGCGGGCTGTTCCTTCGGCTTCCTGTACAGCCAGACCGGCGCGTCCGTCCTGCGTTCCACGGGCATGGCGCTGGCGGTCGCGGCGGTCACCATGGCCACGCTCTTCTACCGCTACTACACGCACGAGGACGCGGAGGGACACCGCATCCGCTGACCCCCGTCACACAGGCCCCGGCGTTGTACGCCGGGGCCCATGCGTTCCCTCATCCCTCCACTCACCGGCCGGCCGGGATCCTCTCCCAGCCGTCCGACGAGGTCTGTCCCCCAGAACCAGGAAACACCCGTTCGGGCGAACCCTCCACCGGAACATGTCACGGTGCGCCACCCGTACGGCCGCGACAGGCTCGCGCTCCCCGCCCCGACCCCGTTGCCTTGAGACGTGTCCCGAAGCCTGCGGACCGCTCTCTCGGCCGCCCTCATCGCGCTGTCCTGCCTGTTCACGCCGTTCGGCGCGCTCGCGGCCTGGGCGGCGTACGGCCTCACCGACACCCGCGGCTATGTGACCACGATGGCGCCGCTCGCCTCCGACCCGGCCGTGCGGGACGCCGTCGCGGACACGGTGGGTGACGGTGTGGCACGCGAGTCGGGACTGAACCCGGTCTTCCTGCGGGAGGCGGTCCGCTCGTTCACCGCGACCCGCGCCTACCGCAGCGCATGGGACGCGGGCAACGAGGCGGCGCACACGGCGGTGATGCACGCGCTCCGCGACGAGGACCCCGACGGCCGCGGCGGCCACGCCGACGAGCCGGTCACCGTGGACCTGGCGACCGTCACCGCCCCGCTCAAACGCCAACTGACGGTCGATCACGTGCCGTTCGCCGAACGCATCCCCGTCGAGCACACGCGCGTGGCGCTGCTCCCCTCCGACGACCTGGCCGCACTCCGGAAGGGCTATCGCGTGCTGGACGTGGCCGGTTTCTGGCTTCCCCTGACGGCCGTCGTGTTCGCGGTGACCGGTATCGCGGTGGCGGCCTGCCGTCGCCGGGCGATCACCGCGACCGCCCTCGGCACGGCCCTGGGCGGCGCTTTCCTGGGCCTCGCGGTCGCCGTCGGCCGCCGGCTGACCCTCGCCGACCTCCCCGACCCGGCCCACCGCCCGGCCGCGGGCGCCGTCTACGACGCCCTCACCGAGACCCTGCGCACGGCCTCGTGGCTGCTGCTGGCGCTGGGCCTGACGCTGGCGGCGGCGACCTGGCTCAGCCGGCCCGGCTCTCCGGCGGCCCGGCTGCTGCGAGGCCGGCGAGCGTCCGCAGCGCCCGCGCAAGCTCCGGGGGCGGAGCCGACGCGAGTCCGAGCCTGACCGCGTCCGGCGTGCGGTGCGGGTCGACGGCGAAGGCGGTGCCCGGAGTGACGGCGATGCCGTGCGCGGCGGCCGCGGCCGTGAAGGTGTCCGCCCGCCAGGGCGCGGGCAGCTCCCACCAGGCGAAATAGGCGCGCGGATCGGTCCGTACGGTGAACCCCGCGAGATGCTCGGCGAGAATCGCCTGCCGTCGCGCGACGTCCGCCCGCTTCTCCTCGACGAGCCGGCGCACCACCCCGTCGCCCGTCCACCGCACGGCCGCCTCCACCGCGAACCGCCCCGCGCTCCACCCCCCGGACCGCACCGCGGCCCCCACCGCCTCCGTCCGCTGCCCGGGCACGACGAGAAACCCGACGGTCAGCCCGGGCGCGACCCGCTTGGACAGCCCGTCGACGACATGGGTGAGCCCGGGGGCGTGGACGGCGAGCGGAACGGCGTCCGGATGGAGGAACGACCAGATGCGGTCCTCGACGACGGGCAGCCCCGACTCGACGACCAGCCGCCCGAGTTCATGCCGCCGCCGCTCGCTCATGGTCGCGGCCGTCGGGTTGTGCAGGGTCGGCTGGAGGTAGAGGGCGGAGAGGGGAGCGGCGCGGTGGACGGCGGCGAGCGCGTCCGGCCGCACGCCCTCCGCGTCGCCGGGGAGCGGCACGAGCACCAGCCCCAACCGCCCGGCGATCTCCTTGACCAGCGGATATGTCAGCTCCTCCACCCCGACCCGGCCGCCCGGCCGGACCAGGGAGGCGAGAGCGGCGGCGATGGCCTGACGGGCGTTGCCGGCGAAGAGGACCCGGGAGGGGTCCGGCCGCCAGTCGGGGAGGGCGAGGAGTTCGGCGGCGGCCTCGCGGGCCGCCGCGGTCCCGTCGGCGGCGCCCGGACGCATCGCCTCCGTCAGCGCGTCGGCCCGCAGCAGCGGCGCGAGGGAGGGCGCGAGCAGCTCCGACTGGCCCGGCACGGCCGGGTAGTTGAGCTCCAGGTTGACGGGCGCGGCGGTGGCCGACTCGATGAGCGCGCGCCCCTGCGCCCCGTCCGGCGCGGCCCGCACGAAGGTGCCCCGGCCGACCTCCCCCACCACCAGCCCGCGCCGGACGAGTTCGCCGTAGACCCGCCCGGCCGTCGAGGGCGCGATGCGATGCCGTCGCGCGAACCACCGCTGCGGAGGCAGCCGTTGACCGGGGCGGAGCCGCCCGACCGCGATGTCTTCGGCGATGCGGTCGGCGATGGACCGGAAGTCACCCACTCCCGCCCCCCTTCTTTCTGAGATTGCTGAGATTGCACCGAGGGCAAAGATCTTATTGCACCGAGGATTTCAGCCGCCCTACTGTCGATCACATGGCGCTTCCCCTTGTACTCGTCCACGGCCACCCCTTCGACCACACGATGTGGACCCCGCAGATCGAGGCGTTCTCGCCCACCCGCCGGGTGATCGCCCCGGACCTGCGCGGCTACGGAACCTCCCCGGCGGTCCCGGGCATCACGCTGCTCTCCGACTTCGCGCAGGACATCGCGTCGCTGCTGGACGAGCTGAAGGTGGAGACCTTCGTGCTGGCCGGTCTGTCGATGGGCGGCCAGATCGCGATGGAGTGCTGCGCGCGGCTCGGCGACCGCGTCCGGGGCCTGGTCCTCGCCGACACCTTCGCCGCGCCGGAGACCCCCGGCGGCCGGCTGGCCCGCAACGAGATGGCCGACCGGCTGCTCGCGGAGGGCATGGCCGGCTACGCCGACGAGGTGCTGGAGAAGATGGTCGCCCCCTACGCCGACCCGGCCGTCAAGCGCCACGTCCACCGCATGATGACGGCCACCTCCCCCGAGGGCGCGGCGGCGGCCCTGCGCGGCCGGGCCGAACGCCCCGACTACCGGCCCCTGTTGACCCGGGTCACGGTCCCCGCGCTGGTCGTGGTCGGCGAGGACGACGAGTACACCCCGGTGTCGGACGCGGCGGCGCTGCACGCGGCGCTCCCCGACTCCGCACTCCATGTCATCGCCCGCGCGGCCCACCTGCCGAACCTGGAGCGGGCGGCGGAGTTCAACAAGGTGCTCGAAGACTTCCTGGCGAAGATCGAGGCGTAGCCTGGCCGGGATGCGTTCGACACGCGTGCGGCTCCTCGGCGCCTGGTGTGCGGGGCTGCTGCTGGCCGGGATGAGTGTGGTCGTCGGGTGTCGGGTCGCCGATGCCGACGGCGTCACGCCCGTGCCGCAGCTGCTGGCGTTTCTGCCGTGGCTGATCGTGCCCACCGGGGCCGGGATCCTGGTCACGATGCTCGCCCGCTGGTGGACCGGGCTGTGGTGGGGAGTCGTCGTGCTCGGGCTGCTCGCCTGGTCCGTCGAGCCGTACGGGACCGGCGCGGAACCCGGGGGACCGGAGCTCGCCCGGCTGCGGGTGCTGACGTCGAACGTCGAGTTCGGGTGGGCGACCGACGCCCTGATCCCGGTGGTCCGGCGCGAGAAGCCGGACATCGTGTTCGTGCAGGAGTGCGAGTACAGCTGCCTGGCGGCCGTACGGAAACAGCTCGGGGGCGCGTACCCCTACCGGCAGGCCGTGCCCGGGGACAGCTCCGTCGGCTCGGTCGTCCTCAGCCGGTATCCGCTGACGGCGGCGGAGGGCGTGCCCGGCGAGATGGGGATGCCGGGGGCGGTCGCCGACGTCGGCGGACGGGCCGTACGGCTCCAGCTCGCCCATCCCAAGCCGCCGCTGCCCGGCCAGGTGACCGTGTGGCGGCGGGAGCTGGGGCGACTGCGCGACTTCGCCGCCGCCCACCGGGACGGTCCGCTCATCCTCGCCGGCGACTTCAACGCCTCCCAGGACCACGCCGTCTTCCGCCGCATCCTGGACACCGGGCTGCGCGACGCGGCCCGCCTCGCCGGCGAGGACCGCGAGCCCAGCTGGCCGAGCCGCACCACGCCCGCCTTCGGCGCGCAGATCGACCACGTCCTCGTCTCGAAGCAGTTCGCGGCGGGCGACGCCCGCTTTCTCCGCCTCGACGGCACCGACCACCGCGCGCTGCTGGTGACCCTCACCCTGCACCGGACCTGACGACGCGGACGACGGCGGCCCGCATCCGTGCGAGGCACGGACCCGAACCGCCGTCGGAGCACGAGGGCCCTAGCGACCGATGTCCTGGCCGTCCTTCCGCCAGACGGCCACGACGGCCGGGCGGACGTACTTGCCCGCGCCGTCCGGCCAGGCGCTGGCCGGCTTGTCGACGGTCGCGCCGTCGATCTCGCCCGGGTGCTGCACGGCGACGAGGACCCGGCGGTCCTGGATGAGCGGACCGCAGGTCTCCGCGCCCTTCGGCACGGTCAGGAACTGCTTGAGCTCACCGCGCCGCGGACCGGTGGTGGCCACGCCGAAGAGCCCGTCGTGCGAGCCGAGCTGGGAGCCGTCGGTGGAGATCCACAGGTTGCCGTACGGGTCGAAGGCGACGTTGTCCGGGCAGGAGATCGGGCTGACGTCGTCCTTCGGGAAGCCCGCGAAGTAGGTCGCCGGGTCGTCGGGGTCACCGGCGACGAGGAACAGCGACCAGGCGAAGGCCGTGCTCTCGGGACGGTTGCGCGCCTCGGTCAGCTCCAGGACGTGCCCGTGCTTGTTGGCGTTGCGCGGGTTGGCCTCGTCGGCCTTGGCGTTCGAGCCGACGCCGCGGTTGGTGTTGTTGGTCAGCGCGATGTACACCTTGCCGCTGACGGGCGACGGCTCGATGTCCTCGGGCCGGTCCATCTTGGTGGCGCCCACCTTGTCGCCGGCCAGCCGCGTGAAGACGAAGACCTCTTCCGCGGTCATGCCCTCGACGTGGCTGACGGCGCCCTTGGCGGTGGCGGTGGCGATCGGGATCCACTGGCCGCTGCCGTCGAACTCGCCGTCGGCGGGCAGCTTGCCGGTGCCGTCGATCTCGATGGCGGGGGAGTCGCCGGTCAGCTTGGCGACGTACAGGGTGCCCTCGTCGAGCAGCGACAGGTTGTGCTCGCGCACGGACCGGCTCGACCCCTTCTTCATGCGCTTGCTGCCGACGAACTTGTAGAAGTAGTCGAACCGCTCGTCGTCGCCGGAGTAGACGACCGGCCGCCCGTCCGCGGTCATCCGCACGGTCGCGGCCTCGTGCTTGAACCGCCCGAGCGCGGTGTGCTTGCGGGGCGTCGAGGTCGGGTCGTAAGGGTCGAATTCCACGACGTACCCGAAGCGGTGGACCTCGTTGGGCTCCTGGGCGACGTCGAACCGCTTGTCGAACCTCTCCCACTTGCGCTCGGTGGCCCCGGTCCCGATCCCGTAACGCTTGTCGGTGGCCCGGCTGCTGTTGGCGAAGTACTGGTTGAAGTTCTCCTCGCCGTGGAGCGTGGTGCCCCAGGGGGTCGTCCCGCCGGAGCAGTTGTTGAGCGTGCCGAAGACCTTGCGACCGGTCGGGTCGACGGAGGTCTTGAGCAGGTCGGACCCGGCGGCGGGCCCGGTCAGCCGGAACTCGGTGGTGGCGGTGACCCGCCGGTTGAGGTGGTGCCGGGGCACGGCCGTCAGCTTCCCGGTCCGACGGTCCTCCTCCACCACCACGGCGGCCAGCCCGTGGGCCGCCCAGGCGACCTCGACCTGCTGCCGGGTCGGGTTGGCGGCGTCGTAGCCGCGGAACATGAGGATCTCGTCGGTGTACTCGTGGTTGGCCACGAGCAGCTGCCGGTCGCACTCGCCCGGAAGGGGCAGCAGCGCCAGGAAGTCGTTGTTGTACCCGAACTGACCGGCCTGGGCGGCAGCGGTCTGGTTCTCCGGGTCGAAGGCCGGAGCGCCGCGCAGAATGGGCTCGCCCCAGCGGATGACGACGTTCTGCCCGTACCCGTCCGGGACGGTGACGGCGTCGAGGGTGTTCGGAGCGACGGAGCTGTAGCGCAGCCCACGGGCCGCGCTGCCTGCGGGTTTCCCGGTGGTCTGCGCCGGTGCGGCCGCGACCGGCAGCGCACCGGCGGTCCCGGCGGCGGCCGCGACGGTCACGACGGCGGCGGCGCGCATCATCGTCCGGCGGCCGATGGCCCCCGCGATGACGTCACCGACGTACTCGTTGTCGCTGGTGTTGGGCACCTCGTGGAAACAGGCGTCACCACACCGGAAACGGCAGGTCATGGCGGAGCGACCGCCGGGATGGGACTGGGACGGCGTTCCGATCAACGGCAGAAGCTTGCGCACCTTTAATCTCCCCTTGCATGCCCTTGGTGTGAGCGTGACGGTAGGGGCACGTATGTGCGCAGGCGCTGCCGCAGCGTGAACGAAGGGTGAATCCCAGGCAGACACAAGGGTGTTGGGCTTGCGCGGAGGGGGCGGGGAGGCGGTATTGACACACGTGGATTCCCCACACTCACCCCTGCCCAAGATCACCACCCAGGGCCGCTAACCTTACGTGTCCGTCCTGGCCAGGGATTTACGGGCATCAACTCATGCGAAGGGTTGCGCATATGGGCATTCTCACTCTCCTGCGGAACGCGTTCGGCAGGTCCCGCAAGGGGCGTCCCGCCGAGGCAGAGGGTGCGGAACAGGTTCCTTCGCAGGAACGAACCGCCGCCCCTGAGGAGCGGGACCACGAGGCGACCGCGCCCACTCCGGCGCCGAAGCCGGAACCGACGGTCCCGTCCCCGTCCCCCGAACCCACCCCGAAGCCCACCCCGACCGCCCAGGTCCCCGAACCCCGCCCGTCGACCGACGACAACGAACACGACCTCGTCGCGGCAGCCTTCGACAACGTGTCGGTCCCGAAGCCGACGAGGTCGGAGGACCAGACAGAAACAAACGACCAGCCTGCGGCTGTGGCTGTGGACGCGGATGCGGATGCGGACGGGGCTGCGGCTGCGGACACGACTGCGGCTGCGGCTGTGGAGCCGGCTGCGGACGCGGATGTGGAGCCCGCTGCGGATCCGGCTGAGGCTGCGGACGGGGCTGCGGCTGCGGACGCGGTTGCGGACGCGGCTGTGCCGGACGCCGAGGCTGAGACCGAGGTGACGACTGCGGAGGAGGCTACGGCTGAGGCTGAGGCGACCCCCGAGGCTGAGGCGGCCCCTGAGGCCGAGGCCGAGGTGACGCCGAC